>NZ_RZQG01000919.1:0-2281 GCF_003998635.1 Mesorhizobium sp. M7D.F.Ca.US.004.03.1.1 | reverse complement strand
CGACCTGGCTCTGCTGCACCGGATGGTGGCGCGCGCGGATGTCCTGGTGCAGAATCTCGCGCCGGGCGCCATCGACAGGCTCGGCCTCTCCGCCGATGTGATTGCGGAAAAATTCCCTCGGCTGATTGCCATCAACATCGTCGGCTACGGGCAGGACACGCCCTACGCGGCCATGCGCGCCTACGACATGCTGGTGCAGGCCGAAAGCGGCATCTGTGCCGTCACCGGCACGCCGGACACGCCGAGCAAGGTCGGGGTTTCCGCCGCTGACATCGCCACCGGCATGAATGCCCATGCAGCGATCCTCGAAGCCTTGCTGGCGCGCGAGAAGACCGGGCGCGGTCGCATTGTCGAAATTGCCATGTTCGACGCCATGGCCGACTGGATGGCCGTGCCGCTGCTGCATTACGAATATGCGGGCCGCGAGACCCAGAGATATGGCCTGGCGCACGCTTCGATCTACCCCTATCGACCCTATGCCTGTCGGGACGGCAGCGTGGTCGTGTCCATCCAGCAGAACAATGAATGGAAGCGCTTCTGCAGCGTCGTGCTGCAAAGACAGGATCTGTTCGCCGACGAACGCTTCGCCACCAATGCCTGGCGGGTGGCCAACCGCACGGCGCTCGACGCCGAGATCGAACCGATCTTCGCGGCAATCGACTGCGAAGAGGCCATAAACCGTCTCAACGAGGCGCAGATCGCCTGGGGCCGTGTGAGCGCAATGCGCGACCTGCCGCACCACAAGGCGTTGCGCCGGACAGAGGTGGCGCTGCCGGACGGCAGGCGCATCGCCGTGCCGATGCCGGCAGGGCGGTCGGAGGGATTCGCAACGGTCCCCAGCGTTCCCGCCCTTGGCGCCGACACAGACCGGATCCGGTCCGAATTCGCCGCTTGACGAGGAAACTCATGAGCCTGGACACAACCACGCTGCAGGAATGGGTTGGACGCACATACGAGGTCGAGGATGTTGTGATCCCGCGCCTGCTGGCCAGCTTTGGCGCCACGCTTGGCGACTACGCAGCGCAAACTGCGGAGGGCGCGGCCACGCCGGGACTGCACTGGTGCCTGACGCCCGATATTGCCGATAGGCGCGAACTCGGACCTGACGGGCACCCGGCCAAAGGCAGCTTCCTGCCGCCGGTGCCGCTTCCACGCCGCATGTGGGCGGCCAGCGATGTGCGTTTCATGGCTCCGATCCGCTCCGGCGATCGCATCCGCCGCCGCTCGACATTGACCGCCATCGAGGAGAAGCAGGGCCGCACCGGCCCGCTCACCTTCGTCACGGTCCGGCACGACATCGCCAACGACGCCGGCCCGGTGATCGAGGAGGACCAGACCATCGTCTATCGCGGTGTCGAAGCCACTCCTGCGCCCTCTGCCCCGCCAGCAAATCCAAACCCGACCGCACCGCATGAGCTTTCGGTCGACGTCGATCCGGTGCTGCTTTTTCGGTATTCGGCGCTGACCTTCAACGGGCACCGCATCCACTATGACGCGCCCTACGCCACGACGGTCGAGCATTATCCCGGGCTCGTCATCCATGGTCCGCTGCAGGCGACACTGCTCATGAACTTCGCCACCGCTATTGCAGGCGCCGCGCCGCGCCGCTTCTCGTTCCGCGGCGTGCGTCCGGCGAGCGGCCCACAGCGCCTGCTTCTGAGTGCAACATCCCCAGGCAAGGACGGCATGGCTCTCGAGGTACGGTCTGCCGACGGCCATGTGACGGTCAAGGCCACGGCGCAATGGTGAGCTTCGTCACGCCTGTCGTGCCGCTTTTCGTACCCGGCTCGCGGCCGGAGCGGTTTGCCAAGGCCGACAGCAGCGGCGCGGACGCGGTTATTCTCGACCTCGAGGATGCCGTCGCCCCTGGCGACAAGGACCGCGCTCGCGAAGCAATTGTCGCCAATGCAGCCGCGCTGAAATCCGCGGTCGTGGTCCGCATCAACGCCGCCGGTACACCTTGGCATGAAGCGGACATCGACGCCGTGCGGCGCCTCGACGGCGCCTCCGTCATGCTGCCCAAGGCCGAACGCCCGGAAGACATTGCTGATACGACTAGGCACATGGCACGCAGCGTTTCCGTCATCGCGCTGGTCGAGAGCGCCGTAGGCCTCGCCAACCTGCCGGACATATTGGCCACGCCCGGCGTCGTTGCCGTTGCCTTCGGCTCGGTCGACTTCTCGCTCGATCTCGGTTGCGCGCATGATCGGCTGATCCTGCTTGCGGCGCGCAACCGAGATCGAGCGAGAAGTCGACCGAGCCGAAGGCAACGGCAACGACG
>NZ_RZQG01000918.1:0-2282 GCF_003998635.1 Mesorhizobium sp. M7D.F.Ca.US.004.03.1.1 | reverse complement strand
GAGACAGTCTCAATGCCACCGCGTTCGCCGAACTTGGCGGGCGACGCAACGCCGGCCTCTTCGCCGGGCTGTCGATCCCGATCGGCGGCGATACAATGGCATCGACGGCCATTTCCGCCGCCAGGGGCAGGTTCGACGTGATCGCCGACGTGAGCAAGCCGCTCGGCGAGGAACCGGGAAGCCTTGGCTGGCGGGCCAGCGTCACCCAAGGCCGATCCGCGGAGGGCTCCGCGGCGGTCTCTTATCGTTCTTCCCACGGGCGTGCCGACGCCGACGTCGCCCGTTCGAACTCCGGCACCACGGCGACAGCCCAGTTCGACGGGGCGATCGCAACGATGGGATCCGGCATCTTCCTGACAGACCGGATCGACGACAGTTTCGCCGTCATCGAAACAGGCTTGCCGAATGTCGGCGTGCTCTACGAAAACCGACCGTCGGGCGTCACCGATGCAAAGGGCCGGCTGCTGCTGCCGCGCCTGCGCTCCTATCAGAGAAACAAGATCGCCATCGACACGACCAACCTGCCCGTCGACGCCGACGTCGCGACAACGCAGGACGTCATCGCGCCAGCCGACCGGGCTGGAGTTCGGGTCGATTTCCGGGTTCGCACGAATGTGGACGCGGCCGTCCTCATCCTGTCGGGGCCTGATGGACAGCCGCTCGAGGCCGGGTCGCATGGCACGATCAATGGTAATCAGGACTTCGTCATCGGCTATGACGGGCGCGCCTATGTGAAGGGACTGGCACGCGAGAACATCGTCGCAGCCGAAACCGCCAAGGGGTCGTGCCAGGCAGCGTTCGGCTACACGCCGAAAGCAAACGGGCAAGTGGTCATTCCGGTCGCTTGCCGCTGACATAGGGGCCGCCGCCTGTGGCCTGTCAGTAGGTGACCGTGACGACGATTGTATCGGTGTACGTTCCAGGCGCAGGCGTGGTCTGCGCAGGGGCGCGGGCGTATACGGTGTATGCTTGGTCCAGCCCGGTGCCGGTGCCGCTAGCGGTGTTGGTGCCGATCGTGTTTCCCCAGACGGTGGTCCTACCGGTGTCGCTGTAGAGCGAATAGGTCACAGTCCTGATGCCGCTCGTCATCTTCCTGCTGGCGACCGTGGCGCCGGATCCGGTTCCGGCGCCGAGCCCGATGTTGTAGGGGGTCGCGTCCGTGCATTGAACCGTGACCGAACCCGTCGAATCGGCATTCGATGCCAGCACGCCGACCGAGCCAAAATTCACGTTGGTGGCCGAAACGTTGCAGTTCGCGTTGATTGTCGCGGTCCAGGTGGAGCCGCTGGAGGTGGCTTGCCGGCTGCCTGTCGGGCACGCCGCGGCAGTCCTGTAGTCATAGGCGGCGGCGGGCGCGGTGGTCATGGTCCAGGTATATGATCCAGGTCCCGAGGTGGTCTGGTTGGAGAATACCCTGCCGTAAACCGTCAGCGTAGCATTGGCGCTGCCGGAGGAACCGAGGCCGAGATCGTAGGTCGTCCCGATGGGATAGAGGCCGTAGGCTGTCGTCGCCAGGCCCCACGATCCCCATATCGTCGTTCGCGTCGCATTGCTGTAGAGTTCATGCACCAGCCGCTCCGAGCCGGACGCCAGCCGGCGATTGCCGGCGGCGTTCGTCTGACCGGGTGACAGTTCGACGCACAGGCGCACCGTCTGGTTGGCCGTCCCGGTGCAATTGATCGAGAAGGTTGTCGTCGTATCGTCAGCCGCACCGCTCAGGATGTCCACCACGCCATACGATCCGTTGGCGGCCGTCATCGAACAGGTCTGGGACCAAGCGCCTTGCAGGCTGGAAGCGAGCAGTATCGTGACCAGCACCGCCCGCAACTGAGCCGTCCAGTGAAGCGAACGGCAAAACCGCCGATGTGTCCTCAAACCTGATCCGCTGTGTTCCATTGTCCCGGTCTATCAGGCAATCAGCTGGCCAAAGCGGTCGACATCTTCGGCCGTCGTCGCAAAGCTGGTGACGAAGCGATAGAGCAACTCGTCCTCGCCGATATGACCGTCAAAGCCATGCGGCTTGTGCCAGTCGTAGAAGGCGGCACCGGCTGCCTGCAGCTTTTCGGCTTCGGCCTTCTTGATCACCGCGAACACCTCGTTTGCCTGCGGCAGCCAGGCCAGCTTTGCCGTGGCCGAATCCTCGATCGCCGCGGCAAGGCGCGCGGCCATCGCGTTGGCGTGGCGGGCGGTTTCCAGCCACAATCCGTCCTTGAAATAGGCCTCGAACTGCGCCGCGACGAAACGCGATTTCGAAAAACGCTGGGCGGCGCGCTTGCGCAGAA
>NZ_RZQG01000917.1:0-2231 GCF_003998635.1 Mesorhizobium sp. M7D.F.Ca.US.004.03.1.1 | reverse complement strand
GCTGAAACACTCCTGGCAATTGGCCGACTGGAAAAACCGCGCCCGAAAGGAACAGCATGGGTGTGATGACAAGCGTCTGATAGAAAATAAAATAGTGATAACTGGGCGCGAGCGCGATGACGAGCATGGCCAGGCTCGCAAAGGCGAATCCGGTGAGAGCGACGACCGGTAGCACGTAGAGAACCGACGTCCACGCGGCATAACCTAGCGCGGCCGCAACAATCGCAATTGTCGTACCGGCCAGAAAAGCCTTTGTGGCTGCCCAGGTCAATTCACCGAGAACGATGTCGCCGAGGGTAAGTTGTGTGTGCAGGATTGCTTCCCAAGTGCCCTGATCGCGCATTCGACCGAAAACCGCGTAAATTGTTTCGAAGGTTGATGCTGTCATCGCGCTCGTCGCAACCATGCCGGCTGCCAGAAAGGCGATGTAGGATGCACCTTCGATGCGGCCTACCAACAGTCCAAGGCCAGTGCCGAGCCCGAAAAGGTAAATCATCGGATCAGCAAGGGTGCCGAGCATTGAAGCAAATGCCACCTTCTTCCATGCCAGATGATTGCGGCGCCACACCGCCATCCAGTTCCAGGCGTTGGCGGGTAGAGCGGCCGCAAAACGTTCACCCATTGCTCACTTCTCCATCTCACGTCCGGTTAACCGCAAGAAAACGTCCTCCAGACTGGGTGGACGCTCTAGAATACGCAGACCCGCTCGACCGCGAAGCTGGATGCGCACATCCTCCGGCTCAGGCGCATAGCAAAAGAGCGTCTCGCCGCTTACCTCGACACGCTGAACGTACGGTCTGATCAGCGAAATCAGCTCCTGTGGATTACCGCCGAAGATCTCGATCACGTTGCACCCAATGTACTCGTCGATCAGCGCATGAGGACTGCCCTCGGCGATCTTGCGTCCCCGCTCGAGAACACACAGCCGATCACAAAGCCGCTCAGCCTCTTCCATGAAATGGGTGGTCAAAATGATCGTTTTTCCGCTCGCCAGCAGGAAACGAAGTCGCTCCCAGATCAGATGGCGGGCATGCGGGTCGAGGCCGGTCGTGGGCTCATCCATCACAAGCAACTGGGGGTCGTTGATCAGAGCACGTGCCAGCGTCAGGCGCCGCTTCATCCCGCCGGATAGCAGGCCGACACGTGAATCCGCCTTGCTCTCAAGGCGAGCGAACTCGAGCAGCCGTGGGATGACGGCGTTGATCTCTCTTGTACTCATGCCGAAGTAGCGCCCGAACACCAACAGGTTCTCACGTACCGTAAATTCCAGGTCGAGATTGTCGAACTGCGGGACCACGCCTATGCCCTTGCGGGCCAAGCGGCTGCGTGCCGGCACTGGTAGACCGAGGACTGTTATATCACCCGCGTCAGGCCGGGTCATACCGAGGAGCATACGCGCAATCGTGCTCTTGCCTGCGCCGTTAGGCCCCAGCAGACCGAAGCACTCTCCCGATGCAACGGTGAAGGACAGCCCGTCCACAACGAGCTTGTTTCCGAATAATTTGGTTACGCCGGTAAGGTCGATTGCTACATTGGACATGCGTCTATCTCAAGCGGAATGAGTCCGATTGGCCACCGGCAGCTTACTTGCGAATTCTGGTTCAGAGCAGGCCACCGCCTTGAGATGACACCTTTGGAAAGTCGCGGCCGGAGCGACGTGTGTATCGCTTCCGCCAAAGAATAACGTCAAGATGCCACGTGTCGCTTCCACATAGTCCCCGTTCTGACCATAGGTAACTCGACAAGCTTCACCCCGTGTCGACTGACACAACTTACTCGGTCACTCGGCGCTGCAAGGCCGTCAGACTTCACTAGCTGTGAGCGAAAGATCTGCAGTATGAAGTGACTCCGCAATTCCAGAATTGCCCGCAGCATTTGCTCCGCCAAGCGGCATCGCGCTTGTGATTTCCTTTGTGCTGCTGTTGGGCAGGGGAACACTTTTACGCGACAGCCAATCGCTATTGCTCAATGTACACAGGGCGTAAGCCTTCAAGGGGATCAACAGGAATATCCTGATTAACGCGTGCATTGAATAGCCGATGAATCGAAGCTGCCGAGTGCGGAAAGATAACACCGTAGATCTGATTATGGTCATCGTGACAATAGCCAGCACCGTCCACCAATTTACTGTATGTGAAAATAGTAACTCACCGAGCGCCGTTACTACCGCGATGCCGAGCAACAATGGGCCGAGATTCTCTCCCATCACATCCAAAGTTAGATAGCGATCC
>NZ_RZQG01000916.1:0-2301 GCF_003998635.1 Mesorhizobium sp. M7D.F.Ca.US.004.03.1.1 | reverse complement strand
GCCCTGGATCAGCGGCAGGTCGCGGTTGATGACGGCATCGATCGCCATATTGCCGAGGCCCTCATAGGAAAACAGCCGTTCGACGATGACGGTGCCGCCGATGAGGAAGGTGAACTGCACGCCGACCAGCGTCAGCGTCGGCAGCGCCGCGTTCTTCAGCGCCTCGCGCAGGATGACCTGCGTTTCCGAAAACCCTTTCACCCGCGCCAGTGTCACGTAGTCCAGCGTGATCACCTCCTTGAGCGACATCTTCAGCAGCTGCGAAATGATCGCCGCCAGCGGCAGCGCCAGCGCCAGAGCCGGCAGGACCATGTGGCTCATCAGATCCCGCGTTACGTCGAAGCGTAGCCGCACGATGCTCTCGATCAGATAGAATTGCGTCGAGAACTGCAGGTTGAGATCCGGCGACACTCGGCCCGATATGTAGAAGATGGGGGCCAGAACGCCGAACAGCAGGATCAGCACCAGCCCCCACAAGAAATCAGGTATGGACAGCACGGCGCCGTTGGCGACATCTATCGCCCCCTCCGCAGCGGTGCCCTGCTCGCGCGTGCCAAGGACAGCGAGCGGCACGCCGATCAGCAGCGCGATCAGCAGCGCAAACGTCGATAGCTCAAGCGTCGCCGGGAGCCTGGCAAGCACCAGCGTTATGACATCCTGGCGCAACGAGATCGATGTGCCGAAGTTGCCCTGCAACACGCCGGAGACCCAGATGAAGTATTGCTCCACCAGCGACTTGTCCAAACCGTAGAAGGCGCGCAGGCGATCAATGTCGACTTGGGTGGCTCCGGGCGGGAGCATCATGGCGATCGGATCGCCGGGCGCGACGCGGATAATGACGAAGACCACGACTGAAACGCCCAGAAGCGTGATGGCGATCGTTAGCAACCGAAGAACCAGTCGGTTCAGGATCATGTTGGGAAGTCCGGAGAGGTGATCAGGATATGGCTGTTTCAGAAGCGCTATGCATAGCCGAGCAGGTTGCCCCCCGATGGGGGGCAACATTCCAGCCGACACGCAAACTCATGACACCGGCGGCTTAAGCCGCCGGTGTCATGAGCGCCGGGAGGAGCGCGCCGGAAACATGCGGTACGACATTCACTTTTTTCGAATGAAGGATCGGCTGGGCGTACTGCACAAGGGGCAATACATAAGCGTTTTCCGCGATCATCTTGTCGACCGCCTTGTAGCCCGCGATCCGCTTGGCCTCGTCGGCTTCTGTCCACAGCGGCGCAATGGCCGCAACGAGATCTTGGCTATCCCAGACGGAGCCCGGCCCAGGGCCGAACATAGCGAAACCGGTGGACGTGGACGGATCGCCGATCGAATTGCCCCAGTTGTAGAATGCCGCTGGCGCGAGCTTGTCGGCCACACGCAGCTCGAAATGCTTGGCGACCTCGTAGACTTCGATCGTGGCTTCGATGCCGACCTTGCGCCACATACCGACGATTGCCTGGATCATCTCGTAGTCCTTGGGCTTGAAGCCCTTGGTCGTCTGAATGACGAATTTTGCCGGCTTATCAGTGGAATAGCCTGAAGCAGCGAGCAGTTCTTTCGCCTTTTCAGGGTTGTGTTCCACCTTGATGGACGGATCGAAGGCCAGGTATTCCGGGGTCTGCAACGTATCGAGCGGCCGTCCGTAGCCGCGCAGCAGGCGGTCCACCAGCAGCTTCTTGTCTATCGCCATAACGGCGGCCTTACGCACATTGGCGTCCAGCATCACCTCAATGTCGTTGAAGAAAACCATCCCGATATCGGAGATGTTTTTGCATGAGCCGGCAAGATTGCCAGCAGCCATCAGCCGGTCATACTCCTCGTAGGGGACCTCGAGGGTCACCTGGGACGATCCGGATTCGATCTCAGCCACCCGGCTTGCCGTGTCGGTCACGAACCGAATTGTGACATCCTGGAAAGCCGGCTTGCCGCCCCAGTAGTTGGGGTTCGCCTTCAGCCGCAGGAAAGCGTTGCGCTCGAACTTGTCGACCATATAGGGGCCGGTTCCGATCGGCTTTGCCTCGAAGCCTTCCGGTCCGACCTTCTCGTAATAGGCCTTCGGAAGCACATAGCCGGTGAGGAAGGACATCCACTTAAAGTAAACAGGGTCGAACTGCACCACGTCGCCGGTGACCTTGTTGCCGTCGGTCTTGAAATTGGTGACGTTCTTCCAGACTGATTGGATCGGGTTGCCAGTTTCGTCCTTGCCGGCGCGGTCGAGTGACCACGCAAGATCCTCGGCGGTAAAGGGTGATCCGTCGTGCCAGGTCACCCCTTCACGGATGGTCATCATGACCTTCTTGCGAT
>NZ_RZQG01000915.1:0-2302 GCF_003998635.1 Mesorhizobium sp. M7D.F.Ca.US.004.03.1.1 | reverse complement strand
GACCTATCGATCAAAATCCACGGCCGGACGCGAGGCCGTCGAAACCATGTCGAAGCCGGAGCAAGTGTCGATCGTCGACGGGCCTTTGACGGAGCTTAACGCCCAGCCACCGAGCTCTGCCTCCAGCGCGCCGAAACGCGACAACACTGTGGCGGCTCTGAAGCTGCCGGACGCGCCAGCTGCCGACGTGCCCGGCGTGCAGTCGAAGCACGCCGCGTCGGCGATGAAGAGTATCGAGGATGTCCAGTCCTCGATGCGGCCCGAAGCGGGAAAACAGTCCCTGTCCGCCGCACGCATCGACGTGGTGTCCGAACAGAGCTTCCCCGCACCGCCGCAGAGTCCCATCAGCCAGGCAGCCCTCAATGTGATCAACGCCATAGCCGCCGACAGCGGCCCGCAAAAGGCGCTTTCAGCCTCATCCGCGGCCGCCCAGCTGGCCAGCCCTGTTGCCGTTCCGACACATGTGTTGAAGATCGAACTTCACCCCGCCGAACTCGGCATGGTGACGGCCCATCTTCGCCTCTCCGGAGAACAACTTTCGATTGAGCTGAAGCCCGAAACACACGACGCCTATCGTCGGCTGTCCGCCGACAGCGAGGCCATCGTCAAGTCACTGCGGGGGCTCGGCTTCGAGGTTGACAAGGTCACAATCTTGCAACCTTCGGTAGCAGTTGCCACTACAACCCGCACCGATGCAACCGCCCCCTTGCCGACGGCGTCAGGCCGCGACCCGTCATCCTTTCAACCGGGGAATTCGGGCGGCGGCAACGGCGGAGCCGGCGGGCAGCAACCGGGTCAGCAATCCGCAGGGAACCGCAACGATGACGCGCAGGACTACGGCCGCGGCACTTCGCCTTCTCGCGAGCGCGCTGGCGGCGATATCTTTATCTAGCGCGGCAAGCGCTGGCGCGACCGCGACCAACCCTTGCGAGCCGGAAATCCTGCGCGCCGCCGATCGCTATGGCGTGCCCGCCGGCATCCTCTATGCCGTTGGCTTGACCGAGACCGGCAACAAGGGCAGTCTTCAACCCAACGCCTTGAATATAGAAGGAAAAGCGGTCTTTCCGAGGAGCCGGGCCGAGGCCCTTGCCGCCTTCGCCAATGCCCGGCGCGAGGGCAAGACGCTGATCGATCTGGGCTGCATGCAGATCAACCACCACTACCACGCATCGCATTTTCGCAGCGTTGAGGACATGCTCGACCCACGCCAGAACGTCGACTACGCGGCGCGCTTCCTGGCCAGCCTCCATGCCCGCCACGAGACCTGGTCGATGGCCGTCGCCCGCTATCATGCCGGCCCCGACAACGACCCGGCGCAGAAGATCTATGTCTGCCGCGTCATTGCCAACATGGTCGCCACCGGCTTTGGAAAATGGACCGCGAACGCGCGCGGTTTCTGCAACCCATAAGCGTATTTTCCGCTTCTAATAAGCCAAGCGTGCAACCTTGATTTGTCCTTTTGACTTGGTCAGATCTTGCCGCCGAAAGCATATCTGGTTGCACGCTAATGCAACCGGTGCGATTCCAGACTCCCAAGAAACTAGCTACAAGAAATGACGGTTGTTCAGGATTCTCGCCAGCGGATACGCCTCTCTTCACGGGGCAAATGATTTGATTCGGAGGCGGGCCGATGATTGTGATCGTTGACGAGCGCGAGCTCGTAACAGAGGGATACAATTCACTTTTCGATCGTGAGGGCATCGCCTGTGCAGGCTTTGCGTCCGGCGAATTCGGTGAGTGGGTGAACTCGGCCGCCGACACCGATCTGCGCTCGGTCCGGGCCTTCCTCATCGGCGACTGCCGCGAAGGCTCCATCTCTCCCCGCCAGATCCGCGACCGCACCGGCGCTCCGGTCATTGCGCTCAGCGAACAGCACTCCCTGGAGAACACGCTGCGGTTGTTCGAGAGCGGCGTCGATGACGTCATTCGCAAGCCCGTCCATATCAGAGAGATCCTGGCCCGCATCACCGCCATCCGCCGCCGCGCCCAGGAAGACGTCGCCTACACCGAGATCGGCGCCATGCGCATCTTCATGGACGGGCGCGACCCCGAGATCGATGGTCAGCCCTTGCCCTTGCCGCGCCGCGAACGCCGCATCCTTGAATATCTGGCGAGCAATCGCGGGCGTCGCGTCACCAAGACCCAGGTTTTCAACGCCATCTACGGCATCTTCGACGAAGAGGTTGAGGAGAACGTGGTGGAAAGCCACATCAGCAAACTGCGCAAGAAGCTGCGCGAGAAGCTGGGCACCGACCCGATCGATTCCAAGCGTTTCCTCGGCTACCGGCTCGTCTTCTGATGC
>NZ_RZQG01000914.1:0-2302 GCF_003998635.1 Mesorhizobium sp. M7D.F.Ca.US.004.03.1.1 | reverse complement strand
AAAACCCTCGATCTTTTCCAGCATCGATTCCGACAGCCGGCGATAGGTGGTGATCTTGCCGCCGAAGGCGTTGACGATCGGGGCCGCGCCCTCGCCGCCATCGGCCTTCAGCACATAATCGCGCGTCGCTTCCTGCGCCTTGGAGGCGCCGTCATCATAGAGCGGGCGGACGGCCGAATAGGTCCAGACGATGTCCGAGCGCTTGACCGGTTGCGCGAAATATTCGCTTGCCGCGGCGCAGAGGTAGTCGATCTCGGTGTCGCTGATCTTCACGTCATGCGGATCGCCGGGGTAGTCCTGGTCGGTGGTGCCGATCAAGGTGAACTCTTCCTCGTAGGGAATGGCGAAGATGATGCGGCCATCCTTGTTCTGGAAGAAATAGGCGCGCGGATCGTCGAATTTCTTGCCGATGACGATGTGGCTGCCCTGCACGAGGCGGACATTGTGCACGTCGTTGAGGCCGACGACGCCGGAAAGCACATGATCGACCCAGGGTCCGGCGGCATTGACCAGCAGGCGCGCCTTGATCTCCTCCGTCTCGCCGGTCTGCAGGTCCTCGATCTGGACCGTCCACAGACCGTTTTCGCGGCGCGCGCCGACCACTTTCGTACGGGTCCGGACCGTTGCGCCGCGGTCGGCGGCATCACGCGCGTTCAACGCCACCAGTCGCGCATCATTGACCCAGCCATCCGAATACTCGAAGGCCTTCTTGAACAGCGGTTTCAAAGGCTTGCCGGCCGGATCCCTGGCCATGTCCAGCGTCCTAGTCGCCGGCAGCAATTTGCGCCCGCCAATGTGGTC
This sequence comes from Mesorhizobium sp. M7D.F.Ca.US.004.03.1.1, assembly GCF_003998635.1. Lineage (NCBI taxonomy): Bacteria > Pseudomonadati > Pseudomonadota > Alphaproteobacteria > Hyphomicrobiales > Phyllobacteriaceae > Mesorhizobium > Mesorhizobium sp. M7D.F.Ca.US.004.03.1.1. The sequence continues at coordinate 1,501 of NZ_RZQG01000914.1, read as the reverse complement.
GTAGAGGAAGAGACCGAGCCTGATCAGCCAGGCCGGACGCAGGCCCTTGGCATAGGGCAGCACGAAGCGCATCGGCCAAATGATATGCGGCGCGTTCTTCCACAGAACCTCGCGCTCCATCAGCGCCTCGCGCACCAGGCGGAATTCGTAGAATTCGAGGTAGCGCAGGCCGCCATGGATCAGTTTGGTGGAACCTGAGGAAGTTCCACTCGCCAGATCGTTCATCTCTGCGAGAAAGACGGAAAAGCCACGCCCGACGGCATCGCGGGCGATACCGCAGCCATTGATGCCGCCACCTATGACGAAAATGTCACGGATCGGAGATGCGTCCACAAATTCCTCCAGCGATTTCGCATTGCACCATTTTTGGGCTTTTACGAAACCGTGTCGGAATTATTTCGAAATGATAACGAATGTCAAACGAAATATCACGAGCGCGTGATATCAGGTCGAAACCGCCTAGGTGAGCGACGTCTCGATCAGCTGAACCTCGGCCTCCTGGCAGATCTTGCGCACCGACGGGATGTCGCAACGGTCGGTGATGAAGGTGTTGACCTGCGACAGATGGCCGATGCGCACCGGTGCGGTTCGCTCGAATTTGGTCTGGTCGGAAACCAGGATGACATGCCTTGCATTGGCGATGATCGCCTGCGCCACCTTGACCTCGCGAAAATCAAAGTCGAGCAAGGCGCCGTCATGGTCGATGGCGGATGCGCCGATCACCGCATAGTCGACCTTGAACTGCCTGATGAAATCAACCGCCGCTTCGCCGACCACACCGCCATCGGAACCGCGCACAACACCACCAGCAATCACCACCTCGATCGACGGATATATCCGCATCCTATTGGCAACATTGATGTTATTGGTGATGACCATGAGACCGTTGTGATCGAGCAGCGCCTTGCTGACCGACTCGGTCGTGGTCCCTATGTTGATGAACAGCGAGGCATTGTCGGGGATCAGCCTGGCTGCCGCACGGCCGATCGCCTCCTTCTCGTCGGCAGCGATCTTGCGCCTCGCCTCATACTCCATGTTCTCGATGCCGGACGGGAACAACGCGCCGCCATGGATGCGCGAAAGCAGCCGCTGGTCGCACAGATCGTTGAGATCCTTGCGTATGGTCTGCGGCGTCACATTGAAGTGGGTGGCCAGGTCATCGACCAGCACGCGCCCATGATCCTTGGCCATCTGGATGATTTCGGCATGGCGTGGCGACAGATACATAAGCAACCTCCCGTTTTCGTTTTTCTTGTCTATAGTCGAAAACGAAACCGATGAAAAGGCATAAGCCGGCTAATGAAATACATATGATTGCCAAGGCAAACGCCAACGCAAACCAGATTGTGCCTGATCAAGCTATTCCGCGCGCGATTTCCGTGATGACGGTGAAGGCCATATCGACATCGGCGGCGGTCGCCTCGAACTGACCGATCTGGAAACGGATTGCTATCAGCCCATCGACCTTCGTTTGCGTCAGGTAGATGCGGCCATCGTCGTT
>NZ_RZQG01000913.1:0-2302 GCF_003998635.1 Mesorhizobium sp. M7D.F.Ca.US.004.03.1.1 | reverse complement strand
ATGCAGATGAGGCCGCGCGAACGGGTATCGTCGTCGAACGAGACGTCGTCATAGCTGTCGGCGATTGATTCCACGAGCGACCAGAAGTCGATGCGTTCGTTCTTCTCCTCCGTCACCTCGAAGGTGGCGAAGTCGATCACCGAGCTGGCGATGCTTTCGACATCGGCGAGGTCGTGCGCCAGCGCCTCGCGAACCGCCGACTTGCGCAACAGTTCCAGGCGCAGGCGCATCCTGGTCATCGGCGTGCGCAGGTCATGCGCCAGTGCCGCCGCCAGATGCTCGCGGTCCTCGACATATTCGCGCAACCGGGTCTGCATGGCGTTGATCGCCTTGGCGGCGGCACGGACCTCGCGGCTGCCGCCTTCAGCGATTGGCGGGCTCTTCAGGTCCTTGCCGATCCGGTTCACGGCGGTTTCCATCATCCGGTAGGGCGCCCTAAGCCGGCGCAGCGACCAGATCGACATGATCACCACCAGGCCGGCGATCAGCGAGTAGAGCGGCAGGCTGTCGAAGCTCAGGATCGGACCGACCGGCGTGATTGGCTCGGTGAAGTTCAGCCATTGGCCGTCGGCGAAGCGTAGCGACGCCGTCAATTTATCGCTTTGGGCGAAGTCGGCTGCCAGCACCAGAAGGTCGCGCTCTACCTGGCCGATATCGGGTCCCGGCGCCGTGCCGTTGGCGTCGTCGGCCTCGCGCGTCGCCGGATCGCGCCGCACGCGTGCATCTGTGATGCCGAACTTCGACAGCCGGCCAACGAGAATGTCTTCGAGCTCGGCCAGTTGGTCGTCGCTTGCGATCGACGAGGTGACCGCCGGCGTGTCCGAGACGGTGAGCGCGTAAGTCGAGTTGAACAGGCCGGTCGCCGTCGCCTTGCGTTGGTCCGGACTGGCGTCATGCATCAGCTGCACCAGCGAGAAGGCACGGTCGTTGAGGCGATAGAGGTCGACGACGTCGTTGGCGGCGGCACGGTCGCGCGACACAATGTAAAGGGTCGCGACCTGGCTGATCAACAGGCCGGCGATGACGATCAGCAGCACCCAGACAGGCAGGGTCTGCGGCAGGAAACGTCTCATTCGGAGGTCGTCTCGGGCAAGAACTGATAGCCGCCGCTACGCACGGTCAGGATCAGCTTGGGCGTTTTCGGGTCGTCTTCCATCTTGCGCCGCAACCGGCTGACCAGGATGTCGATGCTGCGGTCGAAGGAGTAGTCGCTGTCGCCGCCGGAGAGTTCGATGAGCTGGTCGCGGGTCAGCACACGCTGCGCGCTCTTGACGAAGGTCTGCAGCAGGTTGAATTCGGCCATGGTTAGCTCGACCCTGACATCGTCGGGTGCGATCAGCCGGCGGCGCGAACAGTCCATCGTCCAGCCGGCGAAGCGGTAGATCTGCTTGGTGGTGGCGCGCTTGGGCTCGGCGGCGCCATTGCGCCGCAGCACGGCGCGGATGCGCGCCAAAAGCTCGCGCGGGTCGAAGGGTTTGGGCACATAATCGTCGGCGCCCATCTCCAGACCGACGACGCGGTCGGTCGTCTCGGTGACGGCGGTCAGCATGATGATCGGCGTCGAATACTGGGCGCGCAGGTCGCGGCACAGCTCCAGCCCGCTCTTGCCGGGCAGCATCACGTCGAGGACGATGAGATCCACCTGCGTGCGGCGCAGGATGGTCTCCATCTCGATGCCGTCGGCGGCAACCGAGGTGTGCAGGCCCCGCTTCTGGAAGAATTCCTGCAGCAGGTCGCGGATGCCCTTGTCGTCGTCGACAATCAGTATGTGTGCGTCGGATTTCACAGCAGCCCTGTCATTGTTGAGTGCCAAGCCGTTCTGTCGCAACCCACACGATAGAATTCAGGCCATATGTTGGCCAGTGGTGATGATGGGTCCACACCGGCTTTCTCAGACACAATCCAGAAACAAAATTCTACAGTTCAGAAAAACTCCTGAAAAATTTCAAAGGCATAACTGGTCTCGTGGCGGTCAGGTCATCGGCTGCGACGCTAGTCTCCGGGTTTACGGATAAACCGATGCCAAGGTTGTCGATCAGTTTGTTGGGTGCGTTGCTGGGCCTTGGCCTGGTCACTGCCGCTGTCGGACAATCAGACGCAAAGGTGACGCCCACAACCCGGAGCGAACGGTGCGCCAATCTCAGCCACCAATTTGATGAAGCCCTCGAAACCCACGCCACGGCAACGCAGGTCACCGCGGCAAAGGCACTTCAGAGAAAGGGCAACCGGTACTGCGCCGCCAAGAAACAGGCACAGGGCATCCGGATGCTCGCCAACGCTTTGAAGCTGCTTGGAGTGACAC
>NZ_RZQG01000912.1:0-2302 GCF_003998635.1 Mesorhizobium sp. M7D.F.Ca.US.004.03.1.1 | reverse complement strand
CATCGGCAGACGGTAGGCGTCGGCCCACGCGCGCCAGTCGGCGGCGACATCGTCGAGATCGTCGGCGACCAGCAACGGCACCGACAGCATCGGGTCGTTGTGCAGGAGTTCCAGGGTCACCGTGACATTGCCGTCAGGGTCCTCCATGGCGCGGGCGGCAACGCCGCGGAACGCATTGGCGGGCAGAACGATGATCGCCGGCAGGCCGCTCATCTCGAGCAGGCGGCGGATCACGGCGCCACGCTGGTCGATGGTAAAGGTCACATCGCCGTAGTCGTCGCGTGTCGCGTAGCTCACCACTTGCGGCAGGCGAAATGGGTCGAGACGCATGTTGCGTCCCGCCCAGACTGGCTTCAGTCCGGTGTTCATAGAGTGCCTTCCTGTCTGTCTCCTGAGAGCCGGTGTCCGGTTCTCTCCGGGCCGGTTTTTCCAGCCTCGTTTGTATGGAGACAGTAGCGCGGGCTCCTTACCGCCCCGCTTAAGAAAGTCGGTTAAATTTTGCTGATCTTAGGGATGGTTATCGGAATCCCACCAACCACAAGATGTCGAAAGGATCAGATAACCTTACCCGGATTCATGATGCCGGCCGGGTCGAAGGCCGCCTTTACCCTTCGCATCAGATCGATCGCCATCGGCGGCGCGGTGGCAATCAGTTCGTCGCGCTTCAACTGGCCGATACCATGCTCTGCCGAGATCGAACCGTGCAGGCTGCGCACGACGTCGTGCACCGCCTTGTTCATGGGATGATAGAGGGCGAGAAATGCCTCGTCATCGCCATCGACGGGCCGCGAGATGTTATAGTGGAGGTTGCCGTCGCCCATATGGCCGAAGCAGACCACGCGGGCGCCGGCACTCACCGACGCCACGGCGCCGGCGGCCTCTGCGATGAAGCGCGGGATCATTGCCACAGGCACCGAAATGTCGTGCTTGATCGAGGCACCCTCCGGCTTTTGCGCCTCGGGCAGCAGCTCGCGGAAATTCCAGAAGGCATCCCCCTGCCCGAGGCTTGCGGCGATGACGGCGTCGCCGACGAATTCATGTTCGAGGCCGGCCGAGAGCACGTCCTCGATCAACGCTCGCGAATCCTCCGATGAACGGCCGGACGAAATCTGCATCAGCACATACCACGGCCAGTCGTCGACCAAGGGCCGCACCACGCCCTGTGCATGCGCCAGCGTGAAATCATATGGCCGCTTGCCGATCAGTTCGAAGGCGGTCAGCGCGGCCCCGGCGCGGTCCATGGCCAGGCTGAACAGGGAAAGCGCGGCCTCAGGCGACGACAGGCCGACGAATGCGACCTCGCGCCCCTTCGGCTTCGGAAACAGCTTGAGCACGGCGGCGGTGATGACGCCGAGCGTGCCTTCGGCGCCGACGAACAGGTTTTTCAAATCGTAGCCGGTGTTGTCCTTCTTCAGCTTGCGCAGATCGTCGAACACCTCGCCGGTCGGCAGCACCACCTCGACACCGAGGCAGAGTTCGCGCGCATTGCCGTAGGCAAGCACGCCGGTGCCGCCGGCATTGGACGACAGGTTGCCGCCGATCTGGCAGGAGCCTTGCGCGGCCAGCGACAGCGGAAACAGCCGGTCGGCGGCGTCCGCCGCCTCCTGCAGCGTCTGCAGGATGACACCGGCCTCGGCCGTCACCGTGTTGGACAGGACATCGATCTCGCGAATGCGGTTGAGCCGCGACAGCGACAGGATGATCTCGCGCCCGGAGGTGTCTGGCACTTGGGCGCCGACCAGCCCGGTGTTACCGCTTTGCGGCACGATCGGCGTTCCCGTCTCGGTCGCCAGCCGCATGATCCGGCTGACCTCGTCGACGCTGCCCGGCCGCAGCACCAGCGATGTCGCGCCATGCCAGAGCCCACGCCGCTCAATGAGGTAAGGCGCGATGTCCTGCTCGTCGCGCAGTGCATATTTGTCGCCGACGATCGCCGCGAAGCGATCGATGAGAGCAGGGTCGAGTTTGTCTGAAATTTCGGTCATGGGGGAAAACTATGTTGCGGGCTGATGTCACGAGGGGCGGCGGCACGCGAGAGGCGATCGTTGATCGCCTCTCCGAGACCATCAAAAGGAACCGGCTCGACGGCGATGGTCGGCGCACCGCTGCGGTCGAGTTCCTGCATGTAGGCGAACAGATTGCTCGCCGCTTCGCGCAGGTCCCCGGTCTCGGATAAATTGAGAAAAGCAGCGGCGCGGCGCCAGCCTTCCGCCCGCTGGCCGCCGAAGCCGAGCAGGGCCTCGCCCTCGCCGATCGTCCCGGCGTTGAGCCGCATCGCGGCGCCCGGCGCATAGTGCGAGGC
>NZ_RZQG01000911.1:0-2302 GCF_003998635.1 Mesorhizobium sp. M7D.F.Ca.US.004.03.1.1 | reverse complement strand
CCCCGAAGTCGTTTCGATGTTGCGAGCCTTGAAGGCCAAAGAGTTCGTGGTCGATGGGGAAATCGTGATCGACGTCGATGGCGCGCTTTCGTTCGATGCATTGCAGATGCGGCTGCATCCGGCGGAAAGCAGGATCCGGAAACTCTCTGCCGAAACGCCGGCCAAACTGATCCTGTTTGATATGCTGGCTGGTCCCGGCGGCAGCGTGATGGACCAACCGCTGTCAGCACGCCGCAAGGCCCTGGAAGCGCTCATTCCGTCGACTGGAAGCCCCGGCCTTGAGCTTTCGCGATCGACTCAGGACGTGGTGACGGCAGTGAAGTGGCTCAGTCAATCCGGGCAGGGTTCGACGGATGGCGTTGTCGCAAAGCGTCTCGACGAAGGATACCGACCTGGCGAGCGTGCCATGGTCAAGGTCAAGCGTCTGCGCACGGCGGATTGCGTGGTTGGCGGATTCCGGTATCTGGCAAGCTCGCCCGAGGTCGGTTCTCTTTTGCTTGGGCTCTATGATGGTGAGGGCAAGCTCGACCATGTGGGATTCACCTCGACGATCGCGGAGCAGGACCGGCCACAATTGACGCGACAACTCGAAGCTTTGCGTTCACCTCCCGGCTTTACCGGCAAAGCGCCGGGTGGCCCAAGTCGCTGGAGTACGGAAAGAAGCGGGCAATGGGAGCCATTGAAGCCGAAACTGGTCGTAGAAGTTCGGTTCGATCATGTCACAGGCGATCGCTTTCGGCATGGGACCAAGTTCATACGCTGGCGTCCCGACAAGCACCCCAAACAGTGTACGTTCGACCAGCTGCTGAAATAGCGAACGGGGCCCCGTCCATTTTTGAGGGTGCCGGGTAAGGCCATTCGGGCAGTAGCCATCACAACGTAGGATCAAAAAGGTGGGACCACGCGGAGAGCCGTCGCTACCGCTTCGGCAGCATCCTCGGCCAAATAATATCGGCCCTCAAGGCACTGTCCGGTCAGCGCGCCAAACTCCACCTGCCGTGCTAGGTAGCATTGTCTGGATCTCAAGTGGAGGTCGCCAAACCCTACTCCGCCTCAAAAGCAGGTGGCGGTGTGTGCTCTCCGGTTTGGCAAGCAGCTGCGGGCGGTTCCGCAGGCATGTGCCCAGGAAGATGAAAGACCCCGAACCAGCTCTCGGTGTTCTGCGCGCAAAGGCGCGGAATGCCCAGCGGAACCGAACGACATCCGCGAACTTAAAGCGATATGAGCACGCGTGGCGCCGACTTTCTCTATCACTGGATTTCAGAACACCTGCCTGAAAAGGCGCCCCCTGATTTGCTGGTTTCGGTCGCCGATCTGGCGGACGAGGCCATGCAAGAGGCCGGCCGGCAGGGAATATCGACCGAAGAAGTCGACGAGGAAGTAGAGAGCGTCTACGAAGCGATTTTTCATGCCATGGAATACCGGGCAGGGGGGTTGGTGGACTGAATCGCTTCCTGTTCGTTGCGGCCGAGTTGCTACTTCACCCACCCCCACTTTTCTATGTCATGATCGTTGCACTGGTGGTCGGCACGACGCTGTCGATTGCTCTATCGCTCGTGCGTCATCGTGCGTCGGGCTCGGGTCAGGCAGTCTTCGAGACAATGACGGCCAGCGATGCCAACCGGCCTTCGCTCAGGCAGCGGATGTAATTCTTCCGCCGCTGCACGAATTCAGCGCCGAGCACGATCTCATTGGCCTGCTGTTGGGCCGGCGAGGGCATGATGCCGGAGCTGGCCCTTTTCAACGCCAGTTCGACATGTTCGCCGGTCTCGTCGACGATTTCGTCAATGTGGAAGCCTGCGTCGACGAACAGGGCTTTCAGAGCGTTTCGATCAACAAGGTGGCTGGCCTCCGGCGCGACCGCCCAGGGCAACGGGTAATGCGGCTCACCGCCCGCCAGCACGGCTTCCGTCCAGATCAGCTTGCCGCCCGGCTTCAGAACGCGAAAAGCCTGCGCGATCACGGCGGCCTTGTCGGCGATGTTCATGCCGACATAGAAGCAGATTGCCGCGTCGAACGTGTTTTCGGCAAAGGGCAGTTTCGCCGCATTGGCTTCGTGGAAGCGAACCTTGTCGCCGAGGCCGGAGAGCTTGGTCAGTCGGCTGGACGCCGCGACAAAGGCTGGCGTGAGGTCGACGCCGTCGACGTCGCAGCCATAGGTGGCGGCAAGGAAGCGCGCCGGGCCACCAATGCCGCTGCCGATATCGAGGATCCGGTCGGTGGGCGAGGGGGCCAGACGGGCAGCATGGTCCTGCGTGGCGATGAGCTCGCGGCCATGCAGCTGGTCGAACGGATAGAGTTG
>NZ_RZQG01000910.1:0-2303 GCF_003998635.1 Mesorhizobium sp. M7D.F.Ca.US.004.03.1.1 | reverse complement strand
ATGAAATATCCGCCGCTCGGCGAGCGCTCCTGGGGGCCGACCTACGCTTTTCCGCGCCACGGCAAGGGCGACCAGGCCGACTGGCTGCGCGACTCCAACCAGCGCACCATGGCTTTCGCCATGGTCGAGACGCGGGCGGCCCTTGATGCGCTCGATGGCATCCTCGACACGCCGGGCATCGACGGCATCTTCCTCGGACCATCGGATTTCTCGATCGCCTGGAGCAATGGCGCCACGATCAATTCGACGCTGGAAAGCATGATGGAGACGGTGGCTTCGGTCGCCGAGCGCACCCGCAAGGCCGGAAAGCACGCCGCGATCTATGTCGTCGAGCCGGCAATTGCCGGCCGTGTCGTGTCGATGGGCTACCGCCTGCTGGCCATGGGCTCGGAACACGCGCTGATCGGGCTCGGCGCAAAAACCCTGATCAAGAGCGTCAGGGATTCGATCGACTCCTGAAGACGCTCAGGCCTTCAGATCCGTCAGGAATTTGGCGAAGGTCATCGAACCTTCGGGCCACGGCCCGAAGCCCGAATCCGCGTTGAGGTGACCGGTCTCGCCGGCATCGATGAACAGTGAGCCCCACGCCCCGGCAATGTCCTCGGCGACATCGAAGGCGCAGAACGGGTCGTTGCGGCTGGCGATGACGATGGATGGAAAAGGCAGCGGCTCGCGCGGGTAGGGACCGAAGGTCATCAGATGCCTCGGCTTGACCTTGGGATTGGCGACATCGGGCGGCGCCACGAAGAAGGCCCCGGCAACCGGCTTCCTGAACTGCGCAATGGCTTGCACCGCCGCGGCGACACCAAGCGAGTGCGCGACCAGGACGACCGGCTTCTCGGCCTCGTTGACGGCCTTGGCCACGCTCGCCGTCCAGTCCTCACGCACCGGCTTCGACCATTCCGTTTGCTCGACGCGGCGCGCCGTCGACAGCTTCGACTGCCAGCGGCTCTGCCAATGGTCGGGGCCGGAATTGGTGTAGCCCGGCACGATGAGAATATCTGCGTCTCTGACCTTCATGGCGCTGAGATAGCGAGCGGCGTCGCTTCGTGCAACGGGCACGAACAGCGCTCTTGATCACAATAGTGAACACGATGTTCGCTTCTTCGCGTCTTGTGTGAACGATGCCGATGGACGATCTGTGGTCAGGAAAAGAAACAGCCGTGTGCGGGAACCCTGACTTTGGAACTGACACGACGTACAATGATTGGCGGCGCGGGGCTTCTCGCCCTGGGAGTTTCATCGCAAGCCGGTCGAACGGAGCATCTGATGAGTGAACTGCCTTTTGCCGCCACCACCCCGGTCAGCGTTGCCCGCGTCGGGTTGAAGGCACGCGACGCCGAAAGTCTTGCCGCATATTATCGCAAAGTTGTTGGTCTGCAGGAGTTGAGTCGCGCCGATGGTGCGATCACGCTGGGCGCCGCCAACCGTCCGCTGCTGGTCATCGAGGCCGATCCTTCGGCCAAGCCGGATGATCCGCGTAGCGCCGGCCTCTTCCATACAGCCTTCCTGCTGCCCAGCCGCGCCGATCTCGGCCGCTGGATTAACCACGCCATATCAGACAAGATTACTATCGAGGGCGCTTCCGACCATCTGGTCAGCGAAGCGCTGTACCTGACCGATCCCGAAGGCAACGGCATCGAGATCTATGCAGATCGCCTCCCCAAGGACTGGAAGTGGAATGGCGACAAGATAGCCATGGCGACGGAGCGGCTGAACATCCCGTCCGTCGTTGCCGAAGTACCGGCAGGTGATGCCGGCTGGCAGGGCGCGCCGGAAAACAGCATTGTCGGCCATGTCCACCTGCGCGTAGGCAAGCCGGAAGACGCCGAAGCCTGGTGGAACCAGGAATTCGGCTTCGACACGGTGGCCAAATATGGTGGCCAGGCGGTGTTCCTGTCGTCGGGCGGCTATCACCATCACATCGGCGCCAACGCCTGGCAGAGTTCGGGCGCCGGCCGCCGCGATTCCACCCGGTCCGGTCTGGCCTGGGTCGAAATGCGTTCGGACAATGTGACGAGCCCGGTAACCCGCGAAGACCCGTGGGGCACGGTGATCAGGACTGTTCCCGGCAAGGCTTGATTTGAGGGCTGGCGAGAGCGTCTTTCTCCCCGTCACTATACGGGGAGAAATGCCCGGCAGGGCAATGAGGGGCAGCGTCGGCGTTTTGATATTGTCAAAGGGCGATTAGGTGCGATCGTCGTCGAAGTGAGCGCTGCCCCTCATCCGCCTGCCGGCACCTTCTCCCCGTATAGTGACGGGGAGAAGGAAGCTCAAGCTTCCCCGAACACCCGCTTGAAGAT
>NZ_RZQG01000090.1:0-11762 GCF_003998635.1 Mesorhizobium sp. M7D.F.Ca.US.004.03.1.1 | reverse complement strand
GATCATCCGGCAATCCTTCCTGACCACAGGGGGCGAATACACCGTCGGCAATTACGAGAAGGTGCTGTCGAGCGGACTGACATGGTCGGCGCTCGTCACGACCCTTGAACTGTCCCTCGGCACGCTGGCGATCTGCATTCTTCTCGGCACCCCCCTGGGGCTCGCCCTGGCCAGCGCCAGACCGAGGGTGGCCAATTTGCTGATGGCCTTCGTCATGCTGCCATTGTGGACCTCCATTCTGGTGCGCACCTATGGCTGGCTCGTGCTCTTGCGGCGCGATGGCCTGATCAACGCGGCTTTGACCGGCTCAGGCCTGACAACCGAGCCATTGCCGCTGGTCTACAACTTCACGGGAACGCTCATCGGCATGGTTCACTACATGCTGCCGCTCTTCCTGCTGCCCGTCTATGCCGCTATGCGCGATATCGACGCCAACCTTGTCCGCGCATCGGCGAGCATGGGCGCTACGCTCGGTCAAACGATCCGCACGGTCATTCTGCCGCTTTCGGCCGGCGGCATCTTCTCGGGTTCGATCATCGTCTTCATTTACACCATAGGGTTTTTCATCACGCCGGCTGTGCTTGGCGGCGGCAAGGTAAATCCTCTTTCCACCCGGATCGAGCGCACGCTGTCGACCTTCCAGGATTGGGGCTCGGCGAGCGTCCTGGGCATTCTGCTCCTCGTTCTTATGGCGTTGGTGGGGGTGATGTTCCTGGCTGCGCGGCGGCTGATTGCAGGAAGCAGAGTGGGCACAGCCCATGCTTGAAGCCTATCCGGACAACAGGCTGGCCCGCATCCTCCTGTGGAGCTTTTGCGCGCTGGTAATGGCGTTCCTGATACTACCGACGCTGGTGGTCGTGCCGCTGTCCTTTTCGTCGTCCAATCTTCTGGAGTTCCCACCACGCGCATACTCGTTGCGCTGGTACGAGAATTTCTTCGGTTCGGCGACATGGATGGCCGCACTCAGGACGAGCCTGATCCTCGGGACATTGACGGCGATGATCGCAGTGCCCCTCGGGCTGCTGGCCTCCATCTCGATAAACAGGCTCGGCGGAAAAGCCGCCGTAACCATTCAGGGCGTTCTGCTTACCCCGTCCATCGTGCCGGGTATCCTGCTTGCGATCGGCCTCTTCTTTGTGCTGGCGGCGCAACGTCTGGTCGGAACGCTGTTCGGTGTGCTGGTCGGACATGTGGTGCTGGCCATTCCGGTCGCCTGCATTGTGTTGTTGCCCGCCCTGGCCCGCTTCGACTGGAACCAGGTTCAGGCGGCGCGCAGCCTCGGCGCAAACTGGGCGAGAGCCATTGGTGGCATAATTGTCCCGCAACTTCAGATCAGTCTGTTGTCGGCCACGCTGATGGCCTTCCTGACTTCGCTGGACGAGTCCGTGATTTCGATCTTCGTCGCCAGCGGTCAAAACAGCACGCTGCCGAAACTCATGTTCATATCTCTGCGCGATCAGATCGACCCGACCATTGCGGCGATTTCGACCTTGTGGACCGCCATCGTCATGGTCGTTGTCCTGATCGTGACCCTTCGCCAAAAATCCTGACCGAGACTGGAAACATGCCTACAGATCATCAAGCAGCCGGTGCTCCGGCGGATCAATCAACGGAAATCCCTCAGGTCGGGTTGGCCATCATCACTGGCTCGGCAAACTGGGGGCTGGCCTTCCCGGAAGATGTCGAATTCGAGGGTGTGCGCGCCTTGCAGCGCGACATGAGTTTTGAAACGCCCTTCGGTCGTTCTGACAACTGGAAGCTTCTCGAATTCGATGCGTCGATTACCGTCGAGGGCAAAACGAAACGTGCGTTGTGCATGTATTCGCACGGCAATCCGCGCGACCATATCGACCATTCCTGCCATCGCCGCGCGTTCTGGGTGTTGATGAAAGCTGGGGTAAGGCAAGTCCTGGCCTGCTCGACCGTTGGCGCCATCAACAAAGCGATCCAACCCGGCGACATGGTGGTAAACGCCGATATCATCGAACTGTCGCAGACCCCGTTTTCATTGCTTCCCGGCCGCCAGAGTTTCGACTGCTCGGGCAAGCAGATCGTATGTCCAAGATGTGCGGCATTGTTGGCCGAGACCGCCCGGCGCCATTGGCCAGCCGAATGCCGCGTCCATGGCATCGAACAGCAGTTGGTCGCTGCCCATTGCTACGGGCCGCGACTGACAACTCCCGCCGAAGCTCTGGCGTATCGAAACATGGGAGCGGACGTGCTCAACCACTCGATCGCCCCAGAGGCGACCTTGTCGCGTGAGATTGGCGCGTGTTTCGTGCCTCTTGCGTTCGTCACGGCCGGCTTCAACGACTATATGGACCGCAATCGCCAGAAATTGCTGCAAGAGGATGTGTTGCCAAGCCTCTCCATGACAGCCTCGCGGATTGCGCTGGAGACCGCGGCACGACTTCCAGCTGACCCTGAATGCTCTTGCCAGAGCTTGAAGTCGCCTCAACCGGCAGAGCGTTCTACTCGGTTCTGAAGCAGCGTGGTCTGGATTAGTCACCCACGACGCAGCTCGCATCGAACTGAGAGTTCGCATTTGGACGCCCTTGCTCGCAGCGTGCGGTCCGCTTCCGTCCCCAATTCAGACTACGAGTCATGCTTCATATCGCATATAGATAAGCCTCAGGCCTTGGGGTCGATCGGGTGCCGGCAGTCTCGTCTATTGGCGGTGCTGCATTTCCTTGATGACGATGCCTCCGTCCACAACGATCGGCTCGTCATCGAGGAAAAGACTGCAGCCACGCATCGGAATGTCGAGGTGGCAGGCGGTGTCGTTGGGACCGCCGAGTTCGTTGTTGGGGCCGGTCGAGAACATCACATTGCCGTAGAATGAGCGCAGCTCCATGCCCATGCCGCCTGGAAATTGGGTCAGGCCGTGCCACTGCGCCCGATGGTCGAGCCCCCAGCCGACATGGCTCATGCCCATGCCGCGCGGATCCTTGAACTCGCCCATATAGGATTTGATCAGCTCGGCCTCCAGGCCGCCGCGGATGTCCTGAACGAAGCCTTTCTCGATCGTGTAGACGACCGGTTCGCGCACGTAGGTGTTAAACGGCAAAAGCACGTCGCCAGGCGCCAGCACGATCTTGCCGTCAACGCCGTCGTCGGCGCCGCCGGTGAAGACGAAGGCGGCCGGCCAGTGGTCCCAGCGCCCCGGCTGGTCGGTGTAGCCATATTCGCCGACCGTCGGATAGACGCCGAGCTTGTAGACCACGTCGGTGCCATGGCGGGATGTGATGCGCATGGTCTTGGCCTTTGCCAGAAGCGCCTCGCCGATCTCAACGCGCTCGCGCAATTCCTTGGTTGGCAGCAGCCGGGCAAGCAGCGGCGCGGGTTCGACGGCCGTCAAGACGCGCGCGCCGGCCGCCTGGATCGCCATCTGCTCCGGGCTGAACAAAAGAAAGATAAGGTCGACGACCATGTCGGCCTGCTTCAGTGCTTCGACCGCCTCAGGATTGGCCGCCAGGCCGGTCTCGCCGACCGCCCAGGCGCCATTGCCGGGCAACGGCGCGGGCAGGCGCATGTGATACATGCGTGCGCCGAGGCGCTGGCCGGCGGCGAGGAAGGCGTCGGCATAGTCGAGCCGCTCGCCGCCTTGCGACAGCACGATGACCTTCTCTCCTTCATGCACGCCGCTGAGCGTGAGCTGGTGCAGGCAGATTTCAGTCAGAACGTTGCGGTCCATTCAGCGATCTCCTTTGCAATGTGGGCGGCGTCGCGGCCCATGGGATTCGGTTATGCTTTCTGCTTGGGCGCTCTTCGCTGACCGGCGCGCCCGATTTCGTCCAGCGCCTCTTTCAGGCCGACGACGTCGCCATATTTGGCATCGATGTCGAACAGGTTGGCTTCATGCGGCCCGGCGTGCCGGTCGCCAACGCAATCCCTGACCACGATGGTTCGGAAGCCGTGCTGGACGGCATCGACGGCGCTTGCCCGGATGCAGCCGCTGGTCGAGCAGCCGGCGAGTATGACCGTGTCGATGCCATCGGCATGCAGCATCGGCGCGAGACTGGTGCCAAAGAAGGCGCTGGCATACTGCTTGGTGACCACCAGTTCACCTGGGAGCGGTTCGACGCGGTCGCAGAACTCCGCCAGCGGGCTGCCGGGGACCAGGGCCGCCATAACCGGCGCCTTCTTCACCCAGATCCCGCCGTCGGCGCAGTTCGGCGCGCGGTAGAGGATGTTGGTGTGGATCACCGGCATGCCGGCTTGGCGCGCCGCCGCCAGCAGCTCGGGCGTGCGTGCGACGGCTTCAACCACGCCCTGCGCGAAGAGAGGCGCGCCGGGGGTCGTGTAGGCCTTCATGAAATCGATCACCAGCAGCGCGGGCTTGCGCCCGAAGCCGATGCGATGGCCCCAGACGCCGCTGTAGTTGTCGGCTGCCGCCTGCGTTTCCGCCTCGATGGGAATTGCCCGTTGAGTCAACGCCACCTCCCTCAGTACGCGCCGGAAAGCAGCGCGCCGGCGCCGGGAACGACCGGCTCCAGGCCGAGCGCCTTCAGCAGGCCGTAGGTGGTGGCGACCGCCGCCGTCAGCACGGGTTTTCCGGTAAGGGCTTCGACCTTGGCGACGACGGGCAGCGACGGCATCTGCACGCAAGCCGACAGCACGACCACGTCAACGCCTTCAAGGTTCATGCCGGCAACGATGCCGGGCAGGTTTTCGGGATCGTGGCGCGCCACGTCGAGATTGTCGGGGATTTCCAGCGCGCGCCAGTCGGCGACCTCGAAACCCTCCTCCCGGATGTAGTTGACCACGAGTTCGGTCAGCGGCCGCATATAAGGCGCCACGACCGCGATGCGTTTGGCCTTGAGCACCTTGAGGCCGCCGATCAGCCCACCGGCGCTGGTGACGACGGGAATGTCGGCGCCATTCTCCTGCGTGCGGCCGCGCAGCCGCGCCTCCGCCTGCCGGTGATAGCCAAGTCCCATCGCCATGATGGCGACCAGGCAGGCATAGCCCAGCACATCGACGCGGGCATCCGAAAGCTCGGCGGCGCAACGGTCGGACTCGCCGTCCATGGCGGCGAGCTCGTCCTTGCTGACCGTTTTCATGCGCATGCGGCTCGAATGGAAGGTGAAGCGCTCGGGCCGGATGCCTTGGCGAGCCAAAAGCATCGCCGGAATCTCGGTCTCCATTGTCGTGTTGGAACTCGGCACGATCTGGCCGATCCGGAACGGTCTCGTGGTCATGCCGCTTTCCTCGCTGCCAGTGCGGTTCCGAGCAGCCGGTCAGCCGCGGCCAGAAATCCTTCGAGATTGTCCCAGGGGATCATGTGTCCGGCATCGGGCACGTGCTCGATGCGGATGCCGGGGTTGAGCGACTGAATTTCCGCTTCGTCGGCGGGTTCGATGACGCCGCCGCGCGTCGCCACCATCAGGCCAGCAGGGACGGGAAGACCGGACAGATCGCGGTGAATGTCATCGGTATGAAAGCCTTCGAAGGCCGTCACGATGGCGGGCTTAAAGCAGGTGTGCAGCCACTCGGCCCTAAGCGCGAGCTGCTCGCGGCTCCAGATGGGGCAGAAGGTGCGCATCGCCTCTGCGTCCATGCCCCTTTCCGCCTGTCGTATCGAATCCACATACCAGGCAAGCTTCGAAGGGTAGGGTCGGCGGCCTGGGCCTGAGACGGGCGGGTCGACGAGCAGCAGCCGTGCCATGCCGGCCGGGTTGCGCGTCGCCGCGCGGATCGCGATACGCGCGCCCATCGAATGGCCGAGCACCGTCACGCCGGAAAGGCCGAGCGCCGCGATGAAGCCCGACAAGTCGTTGGCGAGGCTGTCGAGGCGATAGTCGAGGTCCGGGCCAGATTGCGACAGGCCGCGCCCACGAACATCGAGGACGTAAACGTCGAATTCACGAGCGAGCCTTTCGGCGACAAAGCCCCACGTCACGGCCGGGCTGGTGATGCCAGGCACCAGCACCAGCGGCGCCCCCGTTCCGCGATAACGCAGGTAGTGCTGGCGGATGCCGTTGGCTGCGACATTGGCGCCTGTGACCGTTGCCGCGCTCACTGCGCCGCCTCGCTGCTCTGCAGCGGCGTCTCATAGACGTCGTAGCCGAACACCCAGGCCGGGTCTTCCTGGCTGCGCAGCCAGGTATTGGCGTTGGAAACCGCCTGCACGCGCGAGGCGCGATCCCTGCGGTTTGCTTCGTACAGGGCGAAGGCCGATGCGTGGTTGCCGGTCCCGGTCTCGCCGAGACACCGCGCCAGCATGGCCGCGTCCTCGATCGCCATGGCCGCACCCTGCGCCATATGCGGCTTCATCGGGTGGCAGGCATCGCCGAGCAGCACCATCCGCCCCTCGCTCCAGACCGGCAATGGTTTGCGGTTGAGCAGCGGCCATTTGGTGACCTCGTCGCTGGCGTCGATCAGCGCTTCGACGACCGGATGGCAACCGGCAAAGGATTGCCGCATCTCCTCGCGGCTCGACGGTACGAACGCCCCGTCGAAATCCCAGGCCGGGTGGGGAACGCCGGTGACGTAGTAGTACCCACTGCGGTCCGCGGTGGTGTGGTAAACCATCATGTGGCGGTCCTCGAACCACCATTTCACGCAATCTTCGAAGTCCAGGCCGTAGCGTCTCAGCTTGTCGGACGAAATCACCGCCCTGTGGGCGACCCAGCCGCTGTAGTTCGGCTTTTCCTCGCCGAGCAGAGCTTCGCGGACCTTCGAGTTGATGCCGTCGGCGCCGATAACGATGTCGGCCGTGACCCGAGTGCCGTCGGCGAAGCTGAGTTCGACGCCGGCGCCATTGTCCGCGACCGCGTCCAGCCGCCTGCCGAAGTGCAGGTTTTCCGGCCGCAACAGCGACACCTGGAGCGCGTGCAGATCGCCGCGATGGATGGTCACATAGGGAGCGCCATACTCTTTTTCGGCGAACGCGCCGAGCCGAATTCGGGAAAGATACTCGCCGGAGCGCCCGTCACGGCTGAACCAGAAATCGGGCTTCGATCCCATGGCGACGACAGCGTCGTCCATCCCGAGTTGACGAAACACCCGCATGACATTGGGACCCATATGGATGCCGGCGCCGATGCGTGAGAATGCGGGCGCTTGTTCGAATACATCGACCTGAAAGCCGGCTTGCTGAAGAAGGGCGCCGCCGGCGGCGCCTCCGAGGCCAGCGCCAATGACGGCAATTTGCGTTTGGATTGGCATGGGCTTGTCGACCCTCCCGTATGAGATCACAGCTGCGACAATCTGCACATTTAGAGAGTACACACTGTAAATGTCAATCGTAAAATGAGGAATCAGAGGAGGACTTTCGCTGTGTACGGCGCCTTTGACATAACCTGCAAACCGAGTATTATAGTGTATGCACTTTTTTTTGGCACGTTCACGATGGGGCTCTGGTGCGGCTTGGGGCCCGATAAAAAGGACGGGACGCGGGCAACCGCGCCTTGATCCCTGCAGGTCCGGCTTCCAACAGACTGTCGGGCAATGTGTCTCGGAAATCGAATATGAAAGCAGCGGAAGCTGTCTTGCATTGCGCGACGACGGCGTTTTATGCATGCGTCGGATGCTACGACTTTGGAGTGGGACACGCGGTGCCGGATCACAGGCCAAACCAAGCGGATCGCATCGAGAATGCGGATCGCTATGTTTTCACGGACCAGGTCGGCTACCTGCTTCGGCGGGCCTATCAGCGACATCTCGCAATCTTTCAGGCGAATGCCGGCGATCCGCAGCTGACGGCAGTTCAATTTTCGACGTTGTGTGCGCTAAAGGACAGCGGCCCTCAGTCGCAAGGCGAACTCGTGAAGGCAACAAGCGTCGATCAGGGCACAATTCGCGGGATCATCGACAGGCTGAAGAATCGCGGCTTGATCGCATTTTCGAAGGACGGCGCGGATGCGCGCAAGGTAATCGTCTCCATCACGGCCGCCGGTCTGCAATTGCTGGAAGCTGTCGTGCCTCATGCGAGAGATGTCACCGAACTGACCTTGAAGCCCCTCAATCCTGCCGAGCGTATGGCACTTCTCCACACGCTTCGCCTGCTCGGCGACGATACAGACCCGAACGACTGAAGTACGCCATAGTGATTGCAGGTTTCAGCAAGTCAGGATGGCGGCCTTGATTGCGCTGAAGGTCAACGGATTGGCAGTCCAGGTCTCCGTCGCACCGTCGACGCCGCTCCTCCTCGTGTTGCGAAACGACCTCGGCCTGTATGGCCCAAAATACGGTTGCGGCCTTGCTGAGTGCGGAGCCTGTGCGGTCCTCGTCGGTGATACCGCGGTTCGCTCGTGTACGGTGCCGGTCGGCGCGACCACCGGCCGGCCCATCACCACATTGGAAGGGCTCGGAACGCCGCAGCACCCGCATCCCGTACAAGCCGCGTTTATCGCAAACAACGCCGCTCAGTGTGGTTACTGTATCAACGGCATGATTGTCGCCGCCGTGGCGTTGCTCAGAAGCAATTCCAGTCCCGATGAGACCGCCATTCGAACCGCCCTGCGTCACCATCTTTGCCGCTGCGGCACGCATCTCGAAATCCTTGCCGCCGTGCGCGAAGCGGCGCTCGCCACATCCAAGGTCGCGAGCGCGAACGTCGAAGAGGCGGCTTCATGACCGGCCCGCGTGATCGGTCTGTCGCGACCTATCTGAAAGGTCCCGATACGCTTTTGGTTCTGCGCCCAAATTCTTTGGCGGGCAGGGACGACGAATTGTTCCTTGCGCTCGACGCGGACGGCCGTGTCATCGCGTTCAACGGTCATGTCGATCTAGGCACCGGGATCCGCACCGCATTGGCCCAGATCGTGGCCGAGGAGTTGGACGTTCCATTCGAACGCGTCCGGATGGTGCTTGGATCGACCGCGGCCGCACCGGATCAGGGCGCGACGATTGCCAGCGAAACCATCCAGATCACCGCAAAGCCGCTGCGAGCTGCCGCTGCGACCGCCCGCGCCCATCTACTGCAACTGGCTGCCGCGCGGTTTGCCATGAAGGCGGAAGACCTGGTCATCGAGGACGGGGTGATCCGCGCGGCAAATTCGGAAGAAAACCGCTTCGTTACCTTTGGTCATCTCATCGCAGGCGGCAACACGCGCCTCTTCATCGATCAGCGCGCACCCGTAAAGCGGGCGGCGCAATACCGGATCGTCGGCCGTTCCCAGCCGCGAAGCGATATACCAGCCAAAGTCACCGGCAGGTTCACCTATGTCCACGACGTGCGACTGCCCGGCATGCTGCACGGCCGCGTCGTCAGGCCGCCTTATGCCGGTTTCGACTCCGGTATTCATGTCGGCTCCAGCCTGATTTCGGTGGATGAGAACTCGGTCGCAGATGCGCCGGGGATGGTGGCGGTGGTGGTGATAGGCGACTTCGTCGGCGTGGTTGCGGCACGCGAGGAGCAGGCCATCGAGGCAATGCAGAGTCTCAAGGTGGAGTGGCGCAGCGCCCCCGATATGCCCGACCTCAATACGCCCGAGGCGGCCTTGCGCGGGAATCCATCGACAGCCCGAAAGCTGGCCGATCGAGGAGATGTTGAACGCGGCCTCGGCGCGACAGCCGAGCCGATGCAGCGCACTTATGTCTGGCCTTACCAGATGCATGGTTCGATCGGACCGTCCTGTGCGGTCGCCGACTGGCGCGACGACGGCCTGACCGTCTGGTCGGGCACGCAGAACCCATTTCCGATGCGCACCGACCTGGCAAAACTTCTCGACATATCGGAAGAGCGGATCGTCGTCGAACGGCTGGAAGCCGCTGGATGCTACGGACGCAACTGCGCTGACGACGTAACTGCTGACGCCGCTCTAATGTCCAGGGCAGTCGGGCGGCCGGTGCGCGTCCAACTTACCCGCGAGCAGGAACACGCGTGGGAGCCAAAGGGTGCCGCGCAGATCATCGACGTGCGCGGCGGCCTGGACGAGGAGGGTGGTCCGGCTGCCTATGACTTCGAAACCCGCTATCCGTCCAATCTGGCACCAACCCTTCCGCTGATCCTGACCGGAAAGGTCTCGCCGGTCCCCGAAGTCGCGCTGATGGGAGATCGCACAGCTGTTCCTCCCTACGCATTCGGCAATCTGCGCGTCACTGTCCACGATATGCCGCCGCTGGCTCGCGCCTCGTGGTTTCGTGGCGTTTCGGCGCTGCCAAACAGCTTTGCGCATGAATCCTTCATCGACGAGTTGGCTACGGCGGCTCAAGTCGATCCCGTGGAATACCGCCTGCGCTATCTCACCGATCCGCGCGCGATCGATCTGGTCCGAGCCGTGGCCGAGCGCTCCGGATGGAAGCCCCACATCAAGCCGGGCACGCATGGCCACGAGGGCGACATTCTGTACGGGCGCGGCTTTGCTTATGCTGTCTATGTCCATGGTCCTTTCCCCGGGAAGGCGGCGGCTTGGGCAGCTTGGGTCGCCGACGTGGCGGTGAACAAGGTGACGGGCGAGATCGCCGTGACCAAAGTTGTCTGCGGGCAGGACACAGGCGCGGTCATCAACCCTGACGGCGTGCGTCACCAGATCCATGGCAACGTCATCCAGTCGACCAGCCGGGTTCTCAAGGAAGAGGTGAACTTCTCATCCAGCGCTGTCACCAGCCTGGAATGGGGCGCCTATCCGATCATCGGCTTTCCCGAGGTGCCGGACATTGACGTGCTGATGATCCCGCGCCCCGACGAGCCGCCCTTGGGCGCCGGCGAGTCCGCATCGGTGCCGAGTGCCGCCGCCATTGCCAACGCGGTTTTCGACGCCACAGGCGTGCGCTTTCGCGAGCTGCCGCTGACGCCGGAACGCGTGCGCGCTGCCTTGAATCCGCTGACGATCCCGCCGCCATCGAACGAAAACAGGCGAACGGCCAAACGTTCGAGCCTGAGGTTCGCCTGGCCACTCGCCGGCGCCCTTTCCGGCGCTGTCGCCCTCGGCGCGGGGATTTTTCCATTCAATGCGGCCATAGCCCCGGTGGCGCGTCCGCTACCCGACGTCTTTTCGCCTGCGACGATCGAGCGTGGCCGACTGGCGGCTGCGGTGGGAGCCTGCAACGTCTGCCATGTCGGCGCCGGCGGCAGGCCGTTCGCGGGGGGTAGGGCTCTCGAAACCCCTTTCGGTATCGTCTACGCCACCAACATCACCCCGGATGAAGCGGCCGGCATCGGCAGTTGGTCCTATCCGGCTTTCGCCCGGGCGATGCGCCAGGGCGTCGCCCGCGACGGACATCACCTCTATCCGGCACATCCTTACACATCCTTTGCCAAAACAAGCGAAGCCGATCTCGAGGCGCTCTATGCCTATCTGATGGCCCAGCCGGCGACAGCGGCGAAAGCACCGCAAACACAGCTGCGTTTTCCCTTTGGCATGCGGCCATTAATGGCCGGGTGGAACGCGCTTTTCTTGTCGTCGTCGCCGGCACCGGCTGATCCCACCCGCGATATCGCGTGGAACCGGGGCGCGGAACTGGTGGAAGGGCTTGGCCACTGCAGCGCCTGCCATTCGCCGCGCAATGCCATCGGCGGAGAGATCAAGGGGTCAATGCATCTTGCTGGTGGCGCCGCAGACGGCTGGTACGCGCATGCGCTTACGGCGAAATCCTTTTCGCCCGTAACCTGGAACGAAAGGGCTTTCTACGATTATCTGCGAACCGGGCATTCCGCCGCACACGGAGCGGCGGGAGGGCCGATGGCTCATGTGATCGATTCGATGGCACCGCTTCCGGATGCGGACATCAGAGCGATGGCGGTCTACCTTGCGAGCTTCAACGTTGGCGGTCAAACGTCCGCGAGTGGCGCGTCGGTCCAGAGCATCATCGCC
>NZ_RZQG01000909.1:0-2304 GCF_003998635.1 Mesorhizobium sp. M7D.F.Ca.US.004.03.1.1 | reverse complement strand
GCTCAGTTGGGCGAAGCCGATGGCGCCAGTGGACGCGGCTGACTTTCCATTCAGCTATCCGACCGCCGGTGCAAGCGAGCCGCTTTTTCATCTGATTGCGGACTATGGCAACCGCGCTCGCGTCGAGAGGTTTTCACCTCGGCTTGTAATCTTTCGCGGCGAATATGAGGGTTACAAAGCCTATGCGGAAGCCTGCAGCGTTCCAGTCGCGGAATATGAACGCCACGCCTGGCGCGATGTTGCCGACACCGTCAATCCCCAGGATCTGCTTTGTCTCAGCCAACCTTCGGCCATCGACGGCATGGTGTGGCCGGAGGCCAATGCCTTTCTGCGTCGGTTGAGCCAACGCGCGAACCCGGCCCAGCTCGTTCTCGATTTGACCTATGTCGGGGCGACCGCCGAGCCTCCGATAGAGACGATCCTCGCCAACGCGCCTTGCGTGAGCGCCGTTGTGATCAGCCTGTCCAAGCCGTTCGGCGCCTACTACGACCGCATAGGCGGGGTGTTCTGCCGATCGGAGAATCTCGGTCTGTTTGGCAATCAATGGTTCAAGAACCTGACATCGCTGCAACTGGGGATACGGCTTATGGAGCGGTTCGACGTCTTCGCCATGGCGCGTCGTTACGCCAGCATTCAACAGAGCGTGGCAGAACATGCCGGCCACACTCTCGGCCTAACCTTGATGTCGGCGGACATCTTCATTCTGGCTCGAGGATCGGCAGACGCGGATATCGATCCGGATCTTGTCTCCTATCTCACGCGCGCCCCCGGCGCGATCGACGCCCGGCCACGCTTGTGCCTGACGCCGGGAATGGCGGAACGGATCGGCATGGCCAGTCCGAATTCTGGGACGTTGCCGTGAAGAATTTGCTTCCGCTCGTGACGAGCGATGACATCCATGCCCACTGCCTAGCGCATTGGAAGACAGAAGCATTCCGATCCTCGCATCGCCAAGGCGGCTATGTCCACAGCATAGTCGATCAGTATGCCCGCCTGCCCCGCTTCAGCTGCGAAACCACCAACGACCGCCTAGAGCGCGCGCACTTCTGCACCTGGTGGGGACTGACAATGCGCCGGGATGACTACAACGCCCCGGCCATCGAGGATCTCTACCTTCTGCATGAAATCTGGCACGCCGCGCATATGCCCTTCATCCCGGGCATCGGATTCGAGGCTTTCCATGGCAAGATGGAGCGCAATGAACTCGAGGCCAGCGTGGCTTCCGAACTGCTGATCTATTTCAAGATCGAGGGGCTCCGAGAAAGTGCCTTTCCTCATCCCATTTACGCGGACCGGTTTCTGAATGATCCAGCGATGCGGCTTCTGTGGCGTGAGAATGAAGTCGTCGCCACCAACACACTGCTCGAAGCGCGCCGCAACGTCATGTATTCCAAACCCGAAGGAGACATGGACCTGAGCGAGCGATGGATCCGCAAGTTCACCATGCAGAACCGACAATGGTCGATCGTTTGGGCCGACCGCTACCTTGACATCGAGGATCATATGCATCGATTCCAGCAGATGGCTCTCGGTGGCGACAGGAAGGCAGCCGCCGACTTTCACGCTGACTGGATTCAAGCCGAAGCCGCCATGGACACGGTCGACCATGTTCCTTTCCGCGACCAAGCGCTGCTGTTCGCCACCATCTACTGGGCCAATCGCGCGAAGTATGATGCTGCGCTCGCGGTACAGCGAGCGAGCCAGGCGAAGAACACGGCCGTCGCCTGAAAACAGCCGCATACATCGAACCCTCCCGGAATGGCGATTGCCATTCCGAGGGCCGTCACATTCGCATTGCAGAATTCAGGCGGTCGATCATGGTCAGGGCGTGCTGCTTCTTGTCGAGATTGTAGGTGTCGGTCTCAGATATTGCGTCGAGCGCCTCATGCCAAGTGTCCGACAGCGTTTTAGCCCGTGCGAGATCGCCCGCCAGTGCTGCCTGGCTTGCCGCGTCAGACAACAGGTCCAGCGCCCGGCGGTTGAAGATGTCGAACTGGATCGCCTGGTCGCGGCCGGCCACGGCTTCGGCAAGGCGAAACGCGCCGCCGACATCGCTCTTTCTTCCCGTGACCAGGGCGTCGAGCGTCGAGGCGATCTCCAGCCCGCCATACTGCGTCAACAGGATGGCGTTGCGCGCGCTGCCCCCTGCCCGCTCGACCAGTGCCGCGCGCGCCACCGGGTCGTCCGGCGGCGGCGGTTCCGCCGTTTCCAGCACAGCCATCAGCTCGTCGCCGTCGAGCGGCGTCAATCGCACCACCTGACAGCGCGACCGGATCGTGGGCAGCAGGCTCCCTGGTGCGTGGA
>NZ_RZQG01000908.1:0-2306 GCF_003998635.1 Mesorhizobium sp. M7D.F.Ca.US.004.03.1.1 | reverse complement strand
GAGCGCAGTCGCCCAGAACAATCGAGGATATGCTTTGGGCGACTGCGCTCACTGGTTCGCTGGATCCGTCTCCGCGTCGAAAGCCACGCGAATCGCGGTGATCAGCACAAATATCGTCGGCACGGCGAAGATGCCGCCGAGCACAAGGGCCGACATCGGCGACAGGCCGAGTGTCTCGGCAACCGCCCAATAGACGGTTCCGATGCAGATGAGCGCCTGAACGGAGAGGAACGCGGCAGCCGAGGCCGCACGCGACAGGGTTTTGAAAGTCTTGATGCGTTGTTGCATTGAAATAGTCCGGAAATGCCGCGCCGCGCGACCGCGGCGCGGCCACAGCCGCCGCACGATCACGACGCGAACAGGGATAGCGATGAGGTGAAGGGTGCGGCTCTGGACCGCTTAGGCCGCGATGCCCGGCGGTGCGCGCGGCTGGTTGGTGCCCGCCCTCGGAGCCGAGGCCGCTCCGTATCCCGAAACAGCCGCTCCCGGCAGCGTGCGCTCGACCCCGGGGAAGACAGCGTCGGGGACCGGCAGGGCGGGGTGGGCGCCGGCGAACTTGACCAGGGCCGGACGGACGGCGCGAACTTCCAGCGCTTGCACCTTACCGGTGACACGCAGCAGCGCCGCCACCTCGCCAGACCGCTCGACACCGATTCTGGCACCGCTCGGCGCACTATCCGCGAAGGCTGGCGCCGCCGGCCGGCCGAGGCATAGCATCGCCAGCAGCACCATGCCCATCAGGCATGAGCAGGCTGCCGTCAGCGGCGCTTCAAGCCATCTGGCTTGCCTGGCCGTGAAGGGGCGCGATCTCGAAAACATCACCCGCCCTACCGCACGATGGCCAGAAAGGAAAGTAAACCGGGCAAAACCCGGCGAGACATTACCCCATGCAAGGCAAATATCCCGAATGCACGGCTGCATCAGGCAGTTCTTCCTTGAACCTTTTGCCCTCAAGTGCCAAATCTGGGGAGATTTTCACGTCGGCTCTCTTGCAGAGCCCTACCGACTACACGGACAAAATGGTCACCTATCTCGACGCCGCCACGGCACCGCTCAGAAATACCGGCCAGATTCGCCTCTATGGCGAGGACGGCTTTGGCGGCATGCGCAAGGCATGCGATCTCACCGCGCGCTGTCTCGACGAACTGGTGCCGATGGTCGAGCCCGGCGTCACCACCGAAACCATCGACCGCTTTGTCTTCGAATTCGGCATGGACCACGGCGCGCTGCCGGCGACACTCAACTATCGCGGCTACACGAAATCGTCCTGCACCTCGATCAATCATGTCGTCTGCCATGGCATTCCCGACAACAAGCCGCTCAAGGATGGCGACATCGTCAACATTGACGTCACCTACATCCTCGACGGCTGGCACGGCGATTCCTCGCGCATGTATCCGGTCGGCACGATCAAGCGCGCTGCCGAGCGCCTGCTCGAAGTCACGCATGAATGCCTTATGCGCGGCATAGCGGCGGTCAGGCCCGGCGCCCGCACCGGCGCCATCGGCGCCGCCATCCAGACCTATGCCGAGGGTGAGCGTTGCTCGGTGGTGCGCGATTTCTGCGGCCACGGCGTCGGCCAGCTTTTCCATGACGCACCGAACATCCTGCACTATGGCAGTGCCAATGAGGGCGTCGAGATGCGGCCCGGCATGATCTTCACCATCGAGCCGATGATCAATCTCGGCCGACCGCACGTGAAGGTTTTGTCGGACGGCTGGACCGCGGTGACGCGCGACCGCTCGCTGTCGGCGCAGTACGAGCACACGATCGGCGTGACCGACACCGGCTGCGAGATTTTCACCCTGTCGCCCAAAAAGCTCGACCGCCCCGGCCTGCCGGCTTAAAGCGCGTCGTCTTACCCGGCACGAGGCCGTCTAAGACGGTTGGGCACTTGGACCATTCGGCAAGTCAATGGTGACGACCAGTCCGTTGGGTTGATTGTCCTGCAATTCGATCCTGCCGCCGTGTCCCTGGACGATGTCGGCAACGATCGAAAGACCCAGGCCAAAGCCATGCTTCGATGCAATGCCGCGCGACGCATCTTCTTTGAAGAACGGTTCGAAAACACGAGCGCGCGCCGTCATCGGAATGCCCGGCCCGTCATCGCCAACCGTGATGCGTGCCACCGTGTCGGTCGCCGTCAATGCGACCGTGACAGTGCCAGCGAATTTGACCCCGTTGGCGCAGAGATTGGCGATCGCCCGCGCCAGTGCATTGGGCTTGCACCAGCCCAGAAGCCGATCCGGTCCGGAATATGAGACCGGAAACCCGACATCGGAGAATTCAGCACAGACGGTTTGCAG
>NZ_RZQG01000907.1:0-2307 GCF_003998635.1 Mesorhizobium sp. M7D.F.Ca.US.004.03.1.1 | reverse complement strand
GTCCTTGCGCAGCACCGAGGAGAAAAGCTGCACCAATGGCATGCGGCCGATCGGCGTGCCCAGATAGAACCAGGTGCCGTCGGCTTTGATCTCCATGTCGAGATCGCCGCAAAAGTCCGGATTCCAGCGCTCGACGGGTGCCGCGCCCTTGCCGGCGCGGGCCGCGCGCGCGATCAGCGCCTCGAGCCCCCGCGCCTCGGTGGCATCAGTCAGGCTTTCTTCACGATGTTCCAAGGGTCCCGTCATGGTCACGAAATAGTCACTGTTGTTCCGCTTGTCAGCCTAAGTCTGTGATTTAAGTTCAAATGCAGACGCTAGGCGAGGCCGAATCGCGGCAGTCATGGTATGCTGCAGGCTGGTATTTCCAACCACGAGGATCGATGCGGCATGAGCGTGATGGTCAAGGAAAGCCCGATCAGCGAGAAGGACATGATCGCCGAGGCCGAGAAGGCGCTGGCGGATATTTCCAGAATCCGCGACGGGGTCGGCCGGGTCATCTTCGGCCAGGAGAGCGTCGTCGAGCGCACGCTGGTGGCGCTGCTGGCCGGCGGCCATGCGCTGCTGGTCGGCGTGCCGGGCCTCGCCAAGACCAAGCTGGTCGAAGCGCTGGGCATCGTGCTCGGCCTCGATTCGCGCCGCATCCAGTTCACGCCGGACCTGATGCCGTCGGATATCCTCGGCTCCGAAGTGATGGAGCAGGACGAGATCGGCAAGCGTTCCTTCCGCTTCATCTCCGGGCCGATCTTCGCCCAACTTCTGATGGCCGACGAGATCAACCGCGCCTCGCCGCGCACCCAGTCGGCGCTGCTGCAGGCGATGCAGGAATACCATGTCACCATTGCCGGCGCCCGCTACGACCTGCCGGCGCCCTTCCACGTGCTGGCAACGCAGAACCCGCTGGAGCAGGAAGGCACCTATCCGCTGCCCGAGGCCCAGCTCGACCGCTTCCTGATGCAGGTCGACATCCTCTATCCCGAAATCGAGGCCGAGCGCCGCATCCTGCTGGAGACCACCGGCATCGAGGACGCCAAGGCCCAGAACGTACTGCAGCCGGCGCGGCTGAAGGAAATCCAGACGCTGATCCGCCGCATGCCGGTGCCCGAAAGCGTCGTCGAGGCGATCCTCACGCTGGTGCGCTCGGCGCGTCCCGGCCAGGGCAATGCCGAGACCGACAAGCATGTCGCCTGGGGCCCCGGCCCGCGCGCCAGCCAGGCGCTGATGCTATGCACAAGGGCGCGCGCGCTCTACGAGGGACGGCTGGCGCCGTCGATCGACGATGTGCGCGCGCTGGCCGAGCCGGTGCTGCAGCATCGCATGGCGCTGACCTTCGCCGCCCGCGCCGAAGGCACCAGCGTGCGCGACGTGGTGGCGAAACTGACCAAAGGCATCTGATGGCGCGTATTGGCGAGCTCCAAGCACCGGCAGCGACGCGCGACGCGCTCGCCCGTGGCCGGTTGCGGGCCTCGCTGGTTCCCGACTTGCTGGTCGAGGCACGACGCATCGTCAACACGGTGATCGCGGGCTGGCATGGCCGCCGCAAGCGCGGCATCGGCGAGAATTTCTGGCAGTTCCGGCCCTATGTCGAAGGCGACGCCTCACGCATCGACTGGCGCCGCTCGGCGCGCGACGACCACACCTATGTGCGCGACCGCGAATGGGAAGCCGCCCATACGGTCTGGCTATGGGCCGACCCCTCGCCGTCGATGCTTTACAAGTCGACCGGCGCCAGCGTTTCCAAGCAATCGCGCGCGCTGGTGCTGGCGCTGGCCATGGCCGAACTGTTGTCGCGCAGCGGCGAGCGCATAGCCTGGCCCGGCCTCACCGATCCGTTCACCGCCCGCAACGGCGCCGAGCGCATCGCCGCCCAGCTGATGCATGCCGGCGAACTGCCGGCAAAACCCGACCTGTCCGACATCAGGCGCTTCTGCGACATCGTTGTCGTCAGCGATTTCCTCGATCCCGTCGAGGAGACGATGGCCTGGCTCGACGTGCTCGCCCGCCACGGCGTGCGCGCGCATCTGATCGAGGTTGCCGATCCGGCCGAGGAGACCTTTCCCTATGCCGGCCGCACCGAATTCACCGATCCCGAGACCGGCGACAAGCTGACCGCCGGCCGCGCCGAAATGCTGGGTGACGAGTATCGCCTGCTCTACACCGCCCGCCGCCAGGAACTGGCCGCCTGGTGCAAGCGGCTCGGCTGGAGCTTTACCGTCAACCACACCGACCGGCTGGCCTCCGATGCGCTGGTGCGCCTGCACATGGCGATGACCGCCGATGGCCCCTCCATCGGAAAGGCGGCTGTCGCAT
>NZ_RZQG01000906.1:0-2310 GCF_003998635.1 Mesorhizobium sp. M7D.F.Ca.US.004.03.1.1 | reverse complement strand
CGGGCCCCGCAACTCCGCTCACCCCCAACAAGAAGATATAGCGGGGAAGCGCTCATGCCTTTCGTCCCCATGCGGATTCGCCCCGCGGGGGGCCGGTGATGTCGGTGTCGGCGCGCGCCCGCCATTCCGGCCTGGACGACGTCGTCGGCGATGCGACGATCGAGACGCTGGCGAGCGGCTTCGGCTTCCTCGAAGGGCCGGTCTGGCACCCCTACGAGAAGTGGCTGGTCTTCTCCGACATTCCGGAAAGCCGCATGTACCGCCGCAGTGCCGAGGGCGAGATCGAGCTGTTCCGCGAACCGAGCCACAAGGCCAATGGCAACACGCTGGACCGCCACGGGCGGCTGGTCACCTGCGAGCACGCGACGAGCCGGGTGACCCGCGCCGAACCCAACGGCAGCGTGACGGTGCTTGCCACGCACCATCAGGGCAAGCAGCTCAACAGTCCGAACGACATCGTCGTTGCCACCGGCGGATCGATCTACTTCAGTGATCCCGGCTATGGTCGGGTGGAATTCTATGGCGTGCCGCGGCCACAGGAGCTGCCGTTCCAGGGCGTCTACCGCATCGATGGCGACGGCGCCCGGCTGACATTGCTGGCCGACGATTTTGTCCAGCCGAACGGGCTTTGCTTTTCGCTGGACGAGTCGCGGCTGTTCATCAACGACACCGAACGGGGGCACATCAGGGTGTTCGGCGTGGAAGCGAACGGCGACCTCAATGGCGGCGCCGTCTGGGCCGTGACCGAGGGCGAGGAGCCGGGAGCGCCCGACGGTATGAAGATCGACAGCCGCGGCAATCTCTACTGCACCGGGCCCGGTGGCATCCATGTCTTCGATGCGTCGGGCGCCATTCTCGGCGTTATCCGGACACCGGAAAATTGCGCGAATTTCACCTTCGGCGACGACGACCTGCAGAGCCTCTACATCGCCGCGTCGACGTCGCTGTACCGGCTCCGGGTGCGAGTGCCGGGATTGAGACTGTTTTGAGCCCGCGACGATCCGTGCTCAAATCAGATTGGGAGTGAGGCCGGGGTCAAAGCCGGCGGGAAATGCAGCAGTCAACATCTGGGAGGATTACGACATGAAGAAACTGTTCGTCTTGGGCGCCCTGGCGGCGATGCTCGCCTCGGGCACGGCGCTGGCCGACACCAGTGGCAAGAAGATCGCCTTCTCCAACAACTATGCCGGAAATTCCTGGCGGCAGGCGATGCTCGACAGCTATGGCATCGTCACCAAGAAGGCGGTCGCCGACAAGATCGTCGGCGCGGCCGACATCTTCACCACCGCCGACAAGGAAGTGCCGACGCAGGCGGCGCAGGTGCAGAACCTGATCCTGCAGGGCTATGACGCGATCGTCATCAATGCCGCCTCGCCGGACGCACTCAACGGCGCCATCAAGCAGGCCTGCGACGCCGGCATCACTGTCGTCTCCTTCGACGGCACCGTGACTGAACCCTGCGCCTACCGCGTCGTCGTCGACTTCAAGGACATGGGCAAGCAGGAAGTCGAGCAGATGGCCAAATTCCAGCCCAAGGGCGGCAATCTCCTTGAAATCCGCGGCCTTGCCGGCACCTCGATCGACGATGCCATCCATGCCGGCATCCTTGAAGGTGTGGCTGCCCATCCCGAGTTCAAGATCGTCGGCTCGGTGACCGGCGACTGGGACCAGACGACGGCGCAAAAGGCGGTGGCGACCATCCTGCCGTCGCTGCCCGACATCGTCGGCATCGTCGACCAGGGTGGTGACGGCTATGGCGCCGCACAGGCCTTCGCCGCCGCCGGCAAGCCGCGCCCGACCATCATCATGGGCAACCGCCAGGACGAGCTGCAATGGTGGAAGGAACAGAAGGACAAGGACGGCTACAAGACCTGGTCGGCCTCGATCGCGCCTGGCGTCTCGTCGCTCGCCTTCTGGGTGGCGCAGCAGGTGCTCGACGGCCGCACCGATATCCCGCACGATTTGCTGGTGCCGTATCTGGCCTTCACCCAGGACGATTTCGAGGCCGAACTGCCGAAGATCGTCAAGGGCGGCGTTGCCAGCCACGAATACACGCAGGAAGATGCGATCGCGGCCATCAAAGCCAACATCAAGTGAATGTCACGGCAGCGTTGCCGTCCGTATCGCCGAGCGGATATCGTTGAGCATGCCTGAAGGGAACGCTGACATCATCAGACTGAACGGCGCCGAAAAGCATTTCGGCGCCGTTCGCGCACTGGGCGGCGTGGATTTTCACGTCGGATCCGGCGAGTGTGTCGGTCTCGTCGGCCACAATGGCGCCGGCAAATCGACGCTGATGCACATGGTGGC
>NZ_RZQG01000905.1:0-2315 GCF_003998635.1 Mesorhizobium sp. M7D.F.Ca.US.004.03.1.1 | reverse complement strand
CCCCCATTGCCGCCATTGCAGCGTCTGGATCACGGCGTTCCACCGCATCGAGAATTGCTCGGTGCTCGGCCGCACCTGGCGCCAGCCGATCCGGAATGACGCGAGTGTCGAAGATGTGCGTGCGGCGACGAAGGTCGCGTATGTTGCTGACGAGGGGCCGGTTCTGTGAGGCCTCGGCGATTATGCCGTGTACGAGGTCATCGGCATTCCAGTGTTCGACCGTCGTGGGCGATGGCTGTTGTACAAGCTTGGTGATCGCGCCGCGCGCTATGGTCAACTTTTCAGCGGACACTCCATGCCCGGCCGCAATGCGCGCCGCTTCACATTCCAGGAGTTTCCGAACCTTGAGTATCTCTACGAAATCGATCACTTCAAGCCTGCTCACACTTGGTGATCGGTTTTCATTAAAGCAGACGAGGCCCTCGGATTTAAGTTGCGCCAATGCCTCGCGAATGGGAGTGCGTGACAATCCCAAGGCTTCCGCAAGTCGCCGCTCCTGCAAGGTCGACCCCGCAGGCAATGCGCCACTCATTATCATTGACAGCACCCGTCCGTATGCGATGTCGCGAAGGAGCGCACTTTCTCCGTGGTTTACCAAACCTGCATCGGATCCAAATTGCATTCGGCACCTTTTTCTTCGGCGGTCATGCCAAAAGTGTCCTACAGGTATACCAAGCCTGTTGTCTACAACGCCTTACAGCGAGGCGCTGCACAAATGCCGTGCACAAGGAGAAAAAGTGCTAGCTGGACGACACTTTTTTGGGGGTAGTTGCTTAATGATTGATCAGAAGTCGCCAGGACCGCGGAACAGCCAAACCAATTTGGGCTATACCCGACTCCTCCAAATGATCCTGGACGCCAAGCTGCAGCGCGGTGTGGTGCTGAACGAGAGACGGCTTGCCTCACTCGTCGGAGTGTCGCGCACGCCGTTGCGTGTGGCCATTGGACGGCTCCTCTCGGACGGTCTACTCATCAGGAGCCCAAGCGGGGTCATGACCCTCGATGGAATAGACCTGCAGCGGTTCGCGGAGATTCTTGCGCTGCGCCGTATCCTCGAAGTCGATGCAGCGGTCCTTGCAGCGGGCAGGGCTGATGAAAGCCGCATCCGTGGCGCAGAGGCCGCCTTAGAGGCTGCATCGTCCCGTAATCCCCTATCCGGATATGAGGCGTGGCAGGCCGATGAGAGCTTCCACCACTTCATCGACGAGATGGCTGGCAACCGGTTTGCCACCTCGCTCATGGCCGACTTCAGGCTTCTCAGCCACGCACTGAGCGGCGGTGAGTTGGGCCGGCGCATCGAGCGCGCTCACAGCGAACATAAGGCGATCCTTTCCGCTGTCCGCAACGGTGGTCCGCAGGCGGCGCGCAAGGCCATGGATGAGCATCTCGCGGCCGAGCGGGATACAGTGATGGACGCCGTCTTCGGTCGCTAGCCGGGCAGGGCCGAAACCACCGGCGGTTCCAAGGTCTTGCACTGTTTCTCGATTCGCAACTCGGCTGAGCCAAGCCAGCGGTTTCGAGACCTTGTTCGACCAATCCGCGATCGCTCTGCAGCGCGCCTGGTGCAGACGTTCGCCAACACTGTCGCACGCGTCGATGTCTGGGCGGTTGGCGTAAAAAGGGCTTCTCGAACTTCATCCTCATCTGGCCAAGCCCGAGCTAGATAGGCAAGTGCGAATCGCCGTTCTCGCCGTCGGTCAGATCGAAAGCGACGGTATGGCCGCCGACCCGCGGGGCAATCGGCATTCCGCACAACGTCGACGAAAAGCAGCCCCCTGTTTGCAACGCTTTGCGCGCACCGAGCAGATCATTGAAACGGTCAACGCTTCAAGCACGTCGCCTGCCCTGTGCACTAACAAGGCGCAATTTCTAATCCTTCGTCGCTGCCGGCGGATTCAGGCCGGTTAATCCATCCGCATCGTCAACGCGTGCCCGTATGTGGAAAATCAGCTTGCGGCGAGGGTAAAACGATGCTTATTTTCCGGTGTCGACCGATTGGATACCAGACGGATACGAAACGTTTGCCGCACCTTAACGCGGTCTGCAACCAGAAAAAAATGGGGAACTACCAATGGCTATGAAACTTCAATACTCAGCGCTGACCCGCAGGGTGCTGCTTTTGGGCAGCGTTGCTCTTACATTGTCAGCGGCGGCGCCGACGTGGGCGCAGGAACTTGAGAAAGTCTCGGTGCGCCTGGACTGGCTGCCCGGGGCGGATCACGCCGCGCTTTATCTTGCCAAGGAGCGGGGCTACTACAAGGACGGGGGTCTGGATGTTGAAATTCTCCCGGGACAGGGCAGCACTAGTACCATCC
>NZ_RZQG01000904.1:0-2319 GCF_003998635.1 Mesorhizobium sp. M7D.F.Ca.US.004.03.1.1 | reverse complement strand
CCGGCGGTCACCGGCCGCACTTCGGCGCCGAGCAGCTTCATGCGGAAGACGTTGGGGCTTTGCCGGGCAACGTCGGTGGCGCCCATATAGACGACGCAGGGAAAGCCGAAGCGGGCCGCGACCGTGGCCGAGGCCACGCCGTGCTGGCCGGCACCGGTTTCGGCGATGATGCGCTTCTTGCCCATGCGCTTGGCCAGCAGGATCTGGCCGAGGCAGTTGTTGATCTTGTGCGAACCGGTGTGGTTCAGATCCTCGCGCTTGAAATAGACTTTTGCACCACCGAGATGTTTGGTCAGCCCCTCGGCGAAGTAAAGCTTCGACGGCCGTCCGGCATAATGGGTCGACAGGTCAGTCAGTTCTGCCCTGAAGTCCGCATCGTTCTTGACCTCATTCCAGTGCCGCTCCAAGTCGAGGATCAGCGGCATCAGCGTTTCGGCAACGAAACGACCGCCAAAAATGCCGAACATGCCCTGTTCGTCGGGTCCGGTGCGGAAGGAATTGGGTGTCGCCGGCTTGTTCATCGCCGATCTCCTGGCTTGTCGTTAAGGCATGATCAGGCGGCGCGGTTGTCCCGCGCTGCCCTGACGGCCCGGAAAAACTGTTCGATCAGCGCCGGATCCTTGACGCCCGGCGCACTTTCCACGCCTGAGGAAATGTCGATTCCAGGCGGGTTGGCAAGCCGAAGGGCATCGCCGATATTGGCGGCGTTGAGCCCACCGGAAAGCATGTAATCGACGCCGCCGTCAAGGCCGGCGAGAATGCGCCAGTCGAAGGCAACACCATTGCCGCCCGGCAGTTCGGAGCCTTTCGGCGGCTTGGCGTCGAACAGGAACCGGTCTGCTATGCCGATGAATGGCTTTATCCGCTCGAGATCGGCAGCCTCGCTGAGCGGCAGCGCCTTCATCACCGGCAAGCCGTAGCGGGCCTTGACCTCGGCCACCCGCTCCGACGTTTCAGAGCCGTGCAGCTGCAGCATGTCGGGCTGCATCTTGGCAACGATCTCATCCAGGAAGGCGTCGCTGGCATCGACGGCTACGGCAACCGCCAAAGCCTTGCCGCGCGCCGCCTCGCGCAGACGGCCAGCCTCGGCAGGTTCGACATAGCGTGGGCTTTTCGCGAAGAAAATAAACCCGACATGGCTGGCGCCGCCGGCCAGCGCCGCGGCCATTGCCCCATCAGTCTTCAAGCCACAAATCTTGATGTCGAGTGCCATGGCGCGGGAATTGGCATGAAAAGCGAAAAGAGTCGAGAAAAAGCATGCCGTTTGCCGGCACGGCCAAAGGCGCTACCTATGGATGGGACAGGATGCAAGGCGGGAGCACGATCATGGCCGACAGAACCGTTGCCGAACTCAGGCAGAAGATCACGCAGGCGCGCGAGGTCATTGCGCACCTGATGGACAAGGCCGCCTTCAACGGCGCCGAGGCACATCGGGCGCTCGACTATTTCGGCAGCGATGCCTTCGACGGCAATTTTTTGCCCTGGCCGCATCATGGTGATGAGGGGTTGCGACCGGACGAACTCAACGCGGCGAATGATGATTGAGGGAACTACTCGAACGCGATCGCCTGCAGCGCGCCGCCATTGCGCTTCAGCCATGCCTTGCAGCGCTCGGTGTCCGGGCAGAGCTGCTCGCACAGTTTCCAGAATTTCGGGCCGTGGTTCATCTCCTTCAGATGCGCCACTTCATGCGCGACGAGGTAATTGATGACCGGCGACGGCGCCATCATGATGCGCCAGGAAAACGACAGATTGCCGTCGGAGGTGCAGGATCCCCAGCGGCTTGACGTGTCCTTGAAGCGGATCGCTTTGGCGCGCTTGCCCAGCGCCTCGGTGTGCTTGACCACCAGCTTCTCGATCTCGCGCTTGGCCTCGCGCTTGAGGAAATCGGCGATGCGGCGCGGCAGATGGATGCGGTCGCCATGCACGATCAGCAGCGGACCGCGCTCGTCGCGCGACACGGTCACCGTGCCGCGTTTCGAAGGCTCATGGACGATGCGGTGCGCCACGCCGCGCACCGGAATCTTGATACCCGGCCGCACCTGCGGCCGCGCCGGTACCTTGGCCAGCCGCTGCTCCAGCCAGTCCTGATGGCGGTCGAGGAACTTTTCCACCTCGCCCCGCCGCAGGCCGGGCGGCACGGTGATGCGCAGGCCCCGGCCACCTGAATCGATGCGCAGCGTCAGCCGCCTTGCACGGTCGTTCTCGACGATCTTGAGCGGCAGCGAGCGGCCGGCAACGACGTGCTCGCGCTCTTCGACAGGCGCGGGCTTGGGCTTTGTCAGGTTGCGGAAGAAGCCGAATGACATGGCGCAACGA
>NZ_RZQG01000903.1:0-2320 GCF_003998635.1 Mesorhizobium sp. M7D.F.Ca.US.004.03.1.1 | reverse complement strand
ATCGTCGGCGGGTTGTCGCGCAGCCAGGCATCGGTCTGCGCGAAATGATGGACGAAGCTCTCGAAGTCGCGGCGATAATCGGCCGAGTTCTCATCCGGCAGGAATTTCATGTCGAGGTCGAGCACCGCGACATCGGGAATGATGGCCGGATTGGTCATGACGGTCGGCAGGCCGTGTTCGCCAAGGCCGGTGCCGCCATGCATGACGCCGATGTTGATGGTGTTCATGCCGAGCGGCAGCAGCGGATGGGATTTCGCCCGCGTGCGGTCCAGCTCATATTGGCGCACGGCGGCAATGAAGCGGGCGGCGATCTCGATGGCGTTGACGCCTGGCTCCAGCCGGTCCTTGTCGTGGCGCTGCGGATAGATCTCGTTGTAGCGCAGTGCCGAATGGGCGTTGCGGCCACGGATCGTCACCCGCGCCCATTCGAGCCCGCCTTCGACCGGCAGGACATCGCCCCAGGTCGGTTCGGCGACCAGCACCGCCTTGGCGAGCTTGCCCTTCTTCACGGCATCCATGGCGCCGAAGCCGCCGGCTTCCTCGTCGACGACGGAGTGGATGGCCAGCCGGCCTTGCAGTGTGATGCCCGCCTTGCGGATCGCATGTGCTGCAGCGATGCAAGCGGCGACGCCGCCCTTCATATCGACGGCGCCGCGGCCATAGAGGCGGCCATTGGTGATCTCGCCGCCGAACGGATCGACCGACCAGTCCTTCATCGCGCCGACCGGCACGACATCGATATGGCCGCACAGGATCAGGCTGCGGTCCTCGTCGCCCGCCCATTCGCCGACCAGATTGGGCCGGCCGGGCAAGGCATCCCATTGCTCGGTCTTGAAGCCGTCCTGCTTGAGGATCGGCTCGAGCAGCGCCTGGACATCCGCCTCGCGGTTGATCGCCGGATTGGGCTCGAATTTGGGGTTGACCGAAGGGATACGGACCATGTCGCGGGTCAGCCCGATCAACCAGTCGCGATCGGCCTCGATCTCAGCCTGCACAGCGTCGATGATGGTCTGGTTGTCAGGCATTGTCGTTTCCTTCCTTGCATCGCCGCGCTGGGCGCATCGACGCTATTTCCTTGGGAGTTTGGCGGCATCATCCGCCGCGGGCGACAGGGCGGCATCGAGGGTGACCGCATTGGCGCTGCGGATCTTCTCGATGTCCTCGATGCGCTTGCGTACCCCGGCGCCATGGCCTTCCAGCGCATGGGCAAAGACGGTTTCCATCTGGGCAACGGCGGTGGCCAGCGTGTCGAAGGGCGAGTTGGCGTCGATCGCCGCGACCATGGTCAGGTCGGCGACCTCTGATATCGGCGACAGCCACACATCGGTGAACAGCAGGACGGAAACGCCGCGTTCCTTGGCCTGCTGCGCAAATCTCACCACGTCCGACTGGTAGCGCCGGTAGTCGAAGACGACGAGCAGGTCGCGCTTGCCAAGGTCGATCAACAAGTCGAAATCGGCGGGGCTCAACGAACCGATGTCGCGCACGCCGGAGCGGAACTGCAGGAGATAACCAGCAAGCATGGATGCGATATGCCGGCTGAACCGGCCGCCCAGCAGCACGACCTGGCCCTTGCTCTCAAGCAGCATGTTGACGGCGCGCGTATAGGCCTGCACCGGCACCGCGGTGCGGGTGCGCTCGAGACTGTCGGAAACCGAATGGAAATATGCGAGTGCGGTGCCTTCGCTGGAGCCGCCCGGACGCTTGGCCTCCATCATCAAAAGCGGCGAATGCAGCCTGGATTCGACTTCGGTGAGCAGGCGTGCCTGGAAGTCGGCAAAGCCGACATAGCCAAGCTTGGTCATCAGCCGCGTCACACTCGGGTCGCTGACGCCGGCCCGCCGCGCCAGCCTGGTCGCGGTACCCAGCCCCGACATGGGGTAATCGGCAAGCAGGACCTGGACGATCTTCTCTTCCGCGGAGGTGAACGCCACGGTCATGTTGGCCAGTTCTTCACGGATGGACATGGTCATCGCCTATCGCTGACGGAAGATGATTATCTTACAATTTCATGCAAGATTGTCAAATTTGGAAATTCTCTTACAGGGCTATCCGGGAAGATTTCAGGATGGGTTGCGCAATCCCCCGACGACCCCGCAATCCGTATCGTGCACCACATTTCATGTCAGGTCGAACGGGTGCATTCGCCGTCCACGACACGCCTGCGGTCGCTCTTTATCGGATATGTCGAATCCCGGACGCGGCCAGCCTATTTGAAGCTGGCGATGGGCAGGAACTTGACCGCGGAGCCGGTGAAGCGGCGGTGATCGGACGTCTGTCCTCGCGGCTGGAATCCGTCGAGATAGATGTGCTCCGGCGC
>NZ_RZQG01000902.1:0-2326 GCF_003998635.1 Mesorhizobium sp. M7D.F.Ca.US.004.03.1.1 | reverse complement strand
AGGTCAGCCTGATGGTGGCGGCGGTGGCTGTCGTTGCCGTGGTCGCGGCCGTGATGATCCTTTGGTGGCTGCTCAAGTCGCTGTGGAACAGCCCCTACACCATCTCGCGCTATTTCCGTGTCCGCCGCCGCGACCGTGGTTATCAGGCGTTGTCGACCGGCATGATCGCGGCCGGCGCCGGTGACGGCGCGCTGGCCCGTAAGAAGACCAAGGAAGCCGCCAAGCTGATCCGCTCCGACCAGGAACCGCTGATCCATCTGCTCGAGGCGCAGGCGTCGCTGCTCGAAGGCGATCATGAAGGCGCGCGGCAGAAATTCGAGAGCATGCTCGACGATCCCGAAATGCGGCTGTTGGGTTTGCGCGGGCTCTATCTCGAAGCCGAACGGCTCGGCGACCGCAACGCCGCCCGGCACTATGCCGGCCGTGCTGCCGCTGTGGCGCCGCAGCTGGCGTGGGCAGCCGAATCGACGCTGGAAGAGCTGACCGCACGCGGCGATTGGGACGGCGCCTTGAAACTGGTCGACGCGCAGAAGTCGACACGGCAGATCGAACGCGACGCGGCCACCCGCCGCCGCGCCGTGCTGCTGACCGCCAAGGCGCAGGCGCTTGCCGACAGCGATCCCGCTGCCGCCAGAACCGCGGCGATCGAGGCAAACCGGCTGCGACCGGACTTCGCGCCCGCCGCCGTTGCCGCCGCCGCCGCGCTGTTCAAACAGAACGACGTGCGCAAGGGCTCAAAGATCCTCGAGGCGGCGTGGAAGGCCGAGCCGCATCCGGAGGTCGCCGAACTCTATACCCATGCCAGACCGGGCGACGCCGTGCTCGACCGCCTCAACCGGGCGAAGAAGCTGCAGGAGATGAAGAAGAACCACGCCGAGTCGTCGATGACGGTGGCGCGCGCCGCACT
Source organism: Mesorhizobium sp. M7D.F.Ca.US.004.03.1.1 (assembly GCF_003998635.1). NCBI lineage: Bacteria > Pseudomonadati > Pseudomonadota > Alphaproteobacteria > Hyphomicrobiales > Phyllobacteriaceae > Mesorhizobium > Mesorhizobium sp. M7D.F.Ca.US.004.03.1.1. The sequence continues at coordinate 1,419 of NZ_RZQG01000902.1, read as the reverse complement.
CGACGCGCAGGATTTCTCGACCGCCCGCCGCGAGGCCGAGGCCGCGATCCGGATGGATCGCCGCGAGGGCGCCTATCTGCTGCTCGCCGACATCGAGGAGGCCGAGACCGGCGACCAGGGCAAGGTGCGGCAACTGCTGTCGAGGGCGGTGCGGGCGCCGCGCGATCCGGCCTGGGTCGCCGACGGCGTGGTGTCCGAACATTGGGCGCCGGTGTCACCGATTACCGGCCGGCTCGATGCCTTCGAATGGCGCGCGCCGATGGAGCGTCTCGGCCAGTTGATCGACAGCCATGAGGATGCACCAGCCAGCGCGGCGCCGGTCATTGAAGCACTGGCAAAGCCGATAAGCGAAAAAAAGCCGGCCGACGTGATCGATGACGCCGGTCAGGGCGAGGCAGGCGGCAAGGACGCCGAGAGCCACGAGGATCATGTCAAGCCAATCACGGCGGCGGCCTTCGCCGCGGTGCCGACCGATGCCGAGGCTGTCGAGCCGGCCGAGGAGCTTGCACGGCTGCCGGACGATCCCGGCGTCGATCCGGACGAGGAAGCGGAAAAATCGCCGCGCCGGTTTCGGCTGTTTTGAATTGGGCCGGCCGTCAGCCCCCCTCTGACTCAAGGAGATAGAGCACGATGTCGTCCGAAAACCGCTTCACACTTTTCGGCATCATGCTCTGAGGAATGGACTTATGTTTGAACGCGTTCTGTCATTTCTCAGGGATTTGCCGGCCGGCGCCGACACGCATGCCAGCACGGACGATCCGCGCATCGCGGCCTCGGCGCTTCTCTACCATGTGATGAATGCCGATGGTGTGCGCCAGGATGTCGAGTGGGAGCGGTTCAAGGCGGTGCTGGCGGAGAGCTACTCGATCAGCGGCGCCGAACTCGAAGCGCTCGTCGCCGCCGGCGAGCGGGCCGACAATGAGGCGATCGATCTCTATGCCTTCACCAGTGTCTTGAAGCGCCATCTCGATGCCGATGCGCGCAAGGCCTTCATCGGCCTGATGTGGGAGATCGTCTATGCCGATGGCGAGCTGCACGAGCTGGAGGATAACACCGTCTGGCGCGTTGCCGAGCTGATCGGCGTCGAACGCCGCGACCGCGTCGAGGCGCGCCGCAAGGCGGCGGCGCACGCGCCCGGCGCCACCGGAACATCGAACGACGAATAGACGGGATTTCGCCTACCCATGCCGCGCCAAACGAGTTCGAAGCCCAAAATCCTGATCGTGCTGCATCAGGAGAATTCGAGCCCCGGACGTGTCGGCCACATGCTTCTGGAGGAGGGCTTCGATCTCGACATCCGCCGGCCGCCGCTGGGCGACACCTTGCCGGAAACGCTGGACGGCCATGCCGGCACGGTGGTGTTCGGCGGCCCGATGAGCGCCAATGACGATGACGAGTTCGTCCGCCGCGAGACCAACT
>NZ_RZQG01000901.1:0-2328 GCF_003998635.1 Mesorhizobium sp. M7D.F.Ca.US.004.03.1.1 | reverse complement strand
GTCCAATGCATGCAAGGCCATCCTGTCTGACATGGCCAGGATAGCGGTCGGTGTCTCGGCGCCGGCGAAAATGTGATCGAGGCCGGCCCACACGCTCTCCTCGTCATTGACGGTTTCGTAGATCGGCACACGCTCGACGTCGATGTCGACGCGGGAGAGTTCCGCGAAATAGCCACGCAGGCGGTCGCGCGTCCCGGAATAGAGGGCCTTCTCCATCTGCTCCCTTGTGGTGGGGCCGAAGCCGGAGTCCGCGACGGGCAGGGCAAGCACGGCAAAGCGACGATGCCCAAGCTCGATCAGATGTCGGGCCGCCAGGCCTGCCCCGGCGATGTTGTCGACACCGATGGCGGCGACCGCCTCGTCGTCGTCTGAATCGAGATCGAGCGCCACGAAGGGGAGTTTGCGGTCGCGCGCCAGTTCGACCAGCTTTGAACCGCCGTCGACACAGAAGACGATGAAGCCATCGACAAGCGCGCTCTGGATGTTCCAGGCGAGCTGCTCACTGTTGGCGGCGGAGACCAGCGAAATCCCCGCACCAGTCGCGTCGCAAGCTTGCGAGATGCTGGCCATCATCACCCTGGCGAAAGGGTCGTCGAAGAAGTAGGACAACGGTTCCGCGGTCGCGACACCGATGGCATTGACCTTGCCGGCCCGCAGAAGCCGGCCTTTTGGGTCCGGTCCGCCATATCCCATCGCCTCGGCTGCCGCTTTGACCCGTTCGCGGACCTCCTCGCGCACGATCTCCGGACGGGCGAACACGTTGGACGCGGTGCCATGCGAGACGCCGGCTGCTTTGGCAATGTCTGCCAGCCGGATCGGCCTGGTCTTTGCAGAGGTCAATGGCGCCATCTTGGTCTCCTCAATTCATCCCATCTAGCACTTTCGTTGGATCGGTTCAAATTTTGACTTGATCAAGGGAACGGCGCAGTGTATATTTGAATCGATCCAATCCATAACTGTCCTTTTTATTGGATCGATTCAACTCTTGGAAAGAGAGATGTATCATGCACCCCGTCAATTTTTTGTTCGAAGACATTTATCGCAACGACTGGAGCATCTCGTCGAAAACCACGACGCAGAAGCGCCGTGGCAAAGCCAGTCCATGGGTCCGCGAGCTGCGGTTCCTTGTGGAGCGCAAGCGGAGCTGATCGGGTTCGGTTTTTCGCACCCATCGATTGGATCGATTCAAGCACCGAAAGGAGTGCACGTCATGCATCCCGTGAGCTATCTGTTCGAAGACATCTATCGCAACTACTGGGGCATCGCGCCGGCTTCCGAACGGCCGGAGCGGCGTCGGTTGGCAAAGCTGCGGCGGCGCAATCGCGAATTGCTCATCCAGCCCGAGCACCGGCAGGACTAACGGCACTGCAAACGACGTTTGACAGGCGGAAGGTCTGTTATCGGGCAGGCCGCCCAAAGGCGTCAGGAACGTGGCCGCCCCAGCGCCGAGGCCGCGATCACCAGCCAGCCGGCGATGAGCAAGGTGCCGCCGATCGGCGCCGACAGCGGGAATAACCGTGAACCGATAAAATCGCGGGCCAGCAGATCGCCGCAGAACAACAGAAGCCCAACCAGCAGGATCAGGCTGCCGATGTGCAGGATCCGGTTCGCGCCAAGCAATCCGGCGGCGAGGAAGACCGGCGCATGCATCAGCAGGAAGGATGCGGCGGTGCCGACGAAGGCGCCGCCCCAATGCGCTGCCGCGGCCGACAGCGCCACGCCGGCGGCGCCACAGAGGCCCCCGGCCAGGACGAGGATACGGCCGATATTGCCGGAAGGTTGCTCGGCCGGGCTCATGTCCGTGGCTCCGTGATATCAGAGGGATAAGCCCAACCCCGTCAGGGCTTGCCGGCGTTGGCGAGCATGTCCTGCGCGCGGCGTGACTGCGCCAGCCAGTTATACACCGCGCCGCCGGCCATCAAGACGGATGTGCCCAGAAACACCGAGCGCATGCCGAAATGGCCACCGGCAAAGCCGCCCAGCAAGGGGCCGGCGACCTGCCCGACATATTGGGCGGAGATCGACAGCCCGAGCACGTTGCCGCCGACGCCATCGGAAACATTGTGGCGGATGACGCTGGTGATGCAGGGCAGGAGACCGCCCAGCGCCAGGCCCATTAGGAAGCGCAGGCCGATGAGTTGCCAGCTCTGCGTGACGAAGGCCTGCGGGATCAGCAGCAGCGCCGAGACGGCGAGCGCGCCGATGATGACGTTCCAGTGGCCGACGCGGTCGGCGAGCTTGCCGAGACGCGAAGCCGACAGGATGGCGCCAAGGGCCGCCGCCGACATGACGACGCCTGATATCAGCGTGACGCAGCTCTGCTCTTCG
>NZ_RZQG01000900.1:0-2335 GCF_003998635.1 Mesorhizobium sp. M7D.F.Ca.US.004.03.1.1 | reverse complement strand
GTGTTGATGATCTCGCGCCATTTGCCGGCCGTCGGCAACGGCACGCGATAATTGTCGCGCGGCACCGGCGTAAAATTGGAAATGACGGCCACCGGGTTGCCACCCGGTGCGCTGCGCAGCCAGGCAAAAACCGAATTCTGGCTGTCGTCGACGATCAGCCAGGAAAACCCTTCCGGCTCGCAGTCGCGGCCATGCAGCGCCGGGCGCGAACGGTAGAGATAGTTGAGATCGCGCACCGTCTGCCAGACGCCGCGATGAGGCCGGAACTCAAGCAGGTTCCAGTCGAGCGCGCGCGCCTCGCTCCATTCGCGGCGCTGCGCGAACTCCTGTCCCATGAACAGCAGCTTCTTGCCGGGATAGCCCCACATGAAAGCGTAGTAGGCGCGTAGCGTCGCGAATCTCTGCCAGTCGTCGCCGGCCATCTTGCCAAGCAGCGTGCCTTTGCCGTGCACGACCTCGTCATGCGAGAGCGGCAGCACGAAATTTTCCGAGAAGGCGTAGGTCAGGCCGAAGGTGAGGTCGTTGTGGTGATGTTTGCGGAAAATGGGCTCCTTGGAGAAATACTCCAGCGTGTCGTGCATGAAACCCATGTTCCACTTGAAGCCGAAGCCCAGCCCACCTTCATGCACCGGTGCCGAGACCTTCGGCCATGAGGTCGATTCCTCGGCGATGGTCATCACGCCCGGATGGTGGCCGTAGACCTCCTTGTTCATCTTCTGCAGGAAGCTGACCGCCTCGAGGTTCTCGCGGCCGCCCTTCTCGTTGGGGATCCATTCGCCGGCCTTGCGCGAATAGTCGAGGTAGAGCATCGAGGCGACCGCATCGACGCGAAGTCCGTCGACATGGTATTTCTCGGCCCAGAACAACGCGTTGTTGACGAGGAACGACACCACCTCGCGGCGGCCGAAATTGTAGATCGCGGTGTTCCAGTCGGGATGAAAACCCTTGCGCGGATCGGCATGTTCATAGAGCGCGGTGCCATCGAAATTGGCCAGGCCATGCGCGTCGACCGGGAAATGCGCCGGCACCCAGTCGAGGATGACGCCGACGCCGGCGCGGTGGGCGCCATCCACGAAACGAGCAAAGCCGTCCGGGTCGCCGAAGCGGGCCGACGGCGCGTAGAGGCCGGTCGTCTGGTAGCCCCAGGACGGGTCATAGGGGTGTTCAGAGATCGGCATGAATTCGATATGGGTGAAACCGGTCTCGACCACATAGGGGATCAGCCGGTCGGCCAACTCATCCCATGACAGGAACGTACCGTCGTCGTGAAGCTGCCAGGAGCCGGCATGGACCTCGTAGATCGAGATGGCTTCGCGCCGGTGATCGGCATTGCGCCAGAAATTGCGGTGCGCCTCGTCGCCCCACTCATGCGCCGGCGGCACGGCCACGACCGAAGCGGTGGCCGGACGCAGTTCGGATTTGAAGGCGAACGGGTCGGCTTTCAGCGGGAGTCTTACGCCATCGGGGCCGATGATCTCGTATTTGTAGGGCCGTCCGGCACCGATGTCGGGTACGAACAGTTCCCAGATGCCGGTGTCGCGGCGATCACGCATCGTGTGCCGGCGGCCGTCCCATTCGTTGAAGTCACCGACCACCGAGACGCGCCGAGCATTGGGAGCCCAGACGGCGAAATGCACTCCGGAAGCGCCTTCGTGGTCAATGACATGGGCGCCGAGCTTGTCGAACAACCTTAGGTGCGAGCCTTGGGCGATGTAGTAGTCGTCCATCGGGCCAAGCACCGGACCAAACGAATAGGGATCGGTCAGCCACCAGTCACCGCCGGCATTGCGCGCGTGATAGCGCAGGGGCTGCCGCTTCCTGATCGAGAGCTTGCCTTCGAAAAAGCCGCCATCGTCGCGCCTGGACAGTTCACCCGCTATGGTGCCGGTCAGCGTGTAAGCGGTGACGAATTCCGCATGCGGAACGAAGCAGCGGGCATACAGGCTCTTGCCGACCTCATGGACACCAAGGACCGCGAAGGGATCTCCGTGCGTGCCGGCAACAATCGCCGCAACATCGCTGGCTGGCGCCAGTCCGTCCGGCCCGCTTGTCGCAGCGGTCGCGCGCGGCTTCTTCATCAGGCAGTGTCCCTCCCCGGGCACCAAGTTTCTAGTGATGAGAATCCGACATTCAAACTCACATCACCGGGACCACATTGTTCGCGGCCTCATGCAATCACATCAGACAGGCACGTTCCAGATTTCTTTCGCATATTGGCGGATCGTGCGATCAGAGGAGAACCAGCCGACACGCGCAACGTTGCGGATTGCCCTGGCGTACCAGTCGGGACTGTTGCGCCAGACCGCATCGACCTCGCGCTGGGCGGCGGCATAGC
>NZ_RZQG01000008.1:0-25597 GCF_003998635.1 Mesorhizobium sp. M7D.F.Ca.US.004.03.1.1 | reverse complement strand
GACAGGAATGAGCTTCCTCGGGCTCGGCGTGCGGCCGCCGACACCGAGCTGGGGCGCGATCCTCAATGACGGCTTCGCCAACATCCGCGATTCCTACTGGATCGTGATTGCCGGCGGCCTGCCGATCGTGCTGACGACGCTCGGCTTCACCTTCTTCGGCGAGACGCTGCGCGACCTCTTCGACCCCCGGCTGAAGGGACGCTCATGACGGTTCTCGAGGTCAAGAATCTGAGCGTCGCCTTCCACACCGAGAGCGGCCGGCTGGAGGCGCTGAAGCAGGTGAGTTTTTCCGTGCCGTCCAATCGCAGCGTCGGCGTGGTCGGCGAATCCGGCTGCGGGAAATCGACACTTATCAACGCCATTCTCGGCCTGCTTGCCGACAATGGCGAAATCACATCGGGCGAGATCGTCTTCGAGGGCGACAAGGACCTTGCCCGGCTCGACCCCACGGCGATGCGCGGCCTGCGCGGCTTGAGGATCGCCACCGTGTTCCAGGATCCGATGGGCGCGCTCAACCCGGTGCTTTCGGTGGGGCGGCAGATGCGCGACATCCAGTATCGTTCGAGCCTGTCGAAGCGGGACAAGGATGCGCGCTCGGTCGCCATGCTGCGCAAGGTGCGCATTCCAGATCCGGAAAGCCGGCTGACACAGTATCCGCACGAGTTCTCCGGCGGCATGAAGCAACGCATCGCCATCGCCATGGCGCTGATGATGGAGCCGGCGCTGCTGATCGCCGACGAACCGACGACGGCGCTCGATGCGACGCTGGAGGTGGCCACCATCGAACTGCTCAAGGATCTGCAGCGCGACATCGGCTGCTCGGTGCTGTTCATCTCGCACCATCTGGGGGTGATCGCCGAACTCTGCGACGAGATGATCGTGATGTATGCCGGCGAAGTGGTGGAGAGCGGCACGACGCGCGAAATCTTTAACGACGCCCGCCATCCCTACACGCAGAAGCTGCTGGCCTGCGATCCCGCGCGTCTGTCGCAGCGTGTGCCCCGCCTGCCGACCATTGCCGGGACCTTGCCGGACCTGCGCCGCCGGCCAAGCGGCTGCGTCTTCCAGCCGCGCTGCGATCGTGCCGACGCCCAATGCCTGACGACGCCTCCCAACGCCCCTATCGGCGGATCTCATATCGCCCATTGCTGGCACGCGGACGTTTCCCTGGGGGCGATGAGCGCATGAGCGAAGACCTGCTCCGTGTCAGCGATCTGCGCGTCTCGTTCCGGGTCGGCGGCCTGTCCGCCAGGCTCGCGGGGCGGGCCACCGAAATCGAAGCGGTCTCAGGCGTCAGCTTCACCCTTCAACGAGGCAGCACCTTCGCGCTGGTCGGCGAATCCGGCTCGGGCAAAACGACGCTGGCGCGCACGCTCAACGGTCTGCAGCCCGTGAGAGCGGGCACGATCCTGTTTGAAGGGCAGGAACTGCAAGGCCTGTCCAACGCCGCCCTGAAGCCGGTGCGGCGGCGCATGCCGATGATGTTCCAGGATCCGGTCGGATCGCTGTCGCCACGGCTCAGCGTGCGGTCGCTGCTGTCGGAGCCTTTCGTCATTCACGGCCTGTCGGATCGCGATCTGAGCGCCGAAGTCACACGGCTTCTTGCGCTGGTCGGGCTGCCGCGAGATTTCGCCGACCGCTACCCGCACCAGCTTTCCGGCGGCCAGGCGCGCCGCGTCGGCGTGGCGCGGGCGATCGCGCTGGACCCCGTGCTGGTCGTCGCCGACGAGCCGACCGCCGGCCTCGACGTCTCCGTGCAGGGAGAGGTGCTGAACCTGCTCAACGATCTGCGCGACCGCATGGGCCTGTCGATGCTGATCATCACCCACAATCTGCACGTCGTGCGGCAGATCGCCGACCGCATGGCGGTGATGTATCTCGGACGCTTCGTCGAGCAGGGCGAAACCGAGGCGATCTTCCGCGCCCCGCACCATCCCTATACGGCAGCACTTCTGTCAGCCAATCCCGAGCCGGACCCAGATCGGGTTCATCAGCGCATCACGCTGCCGGCTGACGTTCCCTCCTTGCTGGCGCGCCCTTCAGGCTGCGAATTCCACACACGCTGCCCGCAGGCCCAGGGCCGTTGCGCGGTGGATGTCCCTGCCCCGGTCGCGGTCGGCAACAGCCGCCTGACCTGCCATTTCCCGTTGAACACGTAAGGATCGTCACTGGCGCAAGTGTCGGCCGGGGCGTTGAGAGGAGCCGTCATGCAAGATATCCGCGTCGTCACCGATTTCCCGCGAAAAATCCGCGAGATCGAGAATTTGTGGATTCCGATGCCGGACGGCGTCAAGCTGGCGGCGCGTGTCTGGCTGCCGGAAGACGCGGAGGCCGACCCGGTGCCGGCGATCCTCGAATATCTGCCCTACCGCAAGCGCGACGGAACGGTGGAGCGCGATGCGCTGACGCATCCCTATTTCGCCGGTCACGGCTATGCCGGCGTGCGGGTCGACATGCGCGGTTCGGGTGACAGCGAAGGGCTGTGCAAGGGTGAGTATCTGAAGCAGGAGCAGGATGACTGCCTGGCGGTCATCGAATGGCTGGCCCGGCAATCCTGGTGCTCGGGAAGCGTCGGCATGATCGGCATCAGCTGGGGCGGCTTCAACGGGCTGCAGGTCGCCGCCCGCCGACCGCCGGCGCTGAAAGCCGTCGTTTCGCTGTGCTCGACCGACGACCGCTATAATGACGACGTGCATTATCTCGGCGGCGCCATGATGTGCGACAATCTGATGTGGGGAACCACCGCCTGGGCGATCGCCATGACCCCGCCGGATCCACTCATCGTCGGCGACCGCTGGCGCGATCTTTGGGAGCAACGGCTTAACGGCAATGGCATCTGGATGCAGGACTGGTTCGAACACCAGCGCCGCGACGATTTCTACAGGCACGGTTCGATCTGCGAGGATTATTCCGACGTCGAAATCCCGGTCTATGCCGTGGGCGGCTGGGCCGACGGCTACCCCAATCCGATCTTCCGGATGCTGGAAAAGCTAAGCGGTCCCCGCAAAGGGCTGATCGGACCCTGGGGCCACAAATATCCGCACTTCGCCATGCCAGGGCCGCGCATCGGCTTCCTGCAGGAGTGCCTGCGCTGGTGGGATCAGTATCTCAAGGGCATCGACACCGGCATTGCCGACGAGCCGATGCTGCGTGCCTGGATCCAGGACCCCGCAAGGCCGGCAGCGATCTACGACGAGCGACCCGGTCGCTGGGTCGCGGAACCGTCGTGGCCGGGGCCCGGCGTCGGCGAAAAGGTGCTGAACCTTGCCCCGCATGTGCTGAGCGAGGCCAGGGGCGAAGATACGATCCTGGAGATTTCGTCGCCGCAGACAGCCGGCCTGTCTTCCGGCGCCTGGTGCGGCTATGGCGTGATGCCGACCTTGCCTGTCGACCAGCGCACGGAAGAAGGCAATGCCCTGATCTTCGAGACGGCGCCCTTGACCGAAGCGGTCGAGATCCTTGGCTTCCCCGAATTCGAGGTCAGGCTGGCCTCCGACAAGCCCGTCGCGCTCCTCTCCGCCACTCTGTCGCAGGTGTTCGCGGACGGTGCTGCCGCGCGCGTCAGCTACGGCATCCTCAACCTCAGCCACCGCAACGGCGATCTGGACATCGCGCCCATGGTGCCGGGCCAGGCGGAGACGGTCCGCATCAAGCTGCGCTGCTGCGGGCAGCGTTTCGAGGTCGGCGAGCGTATCCGGCTGGCATTGGCGACATCCCACTGGCCGATCGTCTTCCCGACCGCCGAGCAGGCGATGTTGTCGATCCATTGCGGCGACAGCCGGCTGATCCTGCCGGTGCGCCCACCGCAGCCGCTGGACGACACGCTGGCGGCCTTCCCCGGCCCGGAAAGCGCCAGGCCGATGGAGCAAGAGGTGCTGGCCAAGGGCGACGGCTTCCAGCGCTCGGTGTCGACGGACCAGGTCACTGGCGAAACCGTCTATCAAGTGGTCAATGATGGCGGCACGGTGCTGCATCCGCATACCGGAATGGTCCTTTCGGCGAGGCACGTCGACCGGTTCACCATCCACCCGGACGATCCGAATTCGGCGGTTGGTACCTGCACCTGGGACAAGTCCTATGGCCGTGGCGACTGGCAGGCGCGGCTTTCGGTAAAGGCGACGGTGCACGCGCTGCGCGATGTCTGGCGGATCGAGACCCACATCACGGCCCATGATGGCGATGAATTGATCGTCGACCGTGCCGAGGTCAGGGAGTATCCGCGCGACCTCAACTGAGAGCGGCAGCGGGGCTGGCGATCAAAGCCCGCGATGGCGAACAAATCATTCTCGCGGGCAATATCGCTCTTGAAGGCGCGGCGCTGCATTCCTAACTGTCTCGTGCGGGCCGGGCCCCTCTGACTGTCGCTTTTGGCGATTGTGATGTCGGACCGCTTTAACGGGCCCGTTTCCATTCTTTCGGTCAAGCGGGCTCATTCCTTTGGTTTGGAGCCCCATATGACATCTTCCCTCCTTGGTATGGTTTGCCCTTCCTGCCGCGTCGCGCTCGTGATGAGCGAGCGCCAGGGTATTGAGATCGATTACTGTCCGCAGTGCCGCGGCGTCTGGCTTGATCGAGGCGAACTCGACAAGATCATCGAGCGTTCCGGCAGAGAGGCTTTGCCCGCGCCGCAGCCACAACCGGCAGCATTCTCCCCGCCGCAACATGGCCAGGGCCGCGATGACGATTATTCCCGCTCGCAGGGCCACCGCTATCCGAAGCGGAAGAAATCATTCTTCGAAGAGTTGTTCGATTGACCGCACGCCCGGCGCCCGTGCCGGCGTTTGCTGAAAATTCCCGAAAACCACACCGATAAAGGTCATCCCCGATGATGTCTCGCACCAGCCGATTTGCCGCCCTCTTTGCCGGACTGTTCCTGGCATTCTCGATGGTCGCGATGGATCATGCCGAGGCCCGTCGCGGCGGCAGTTTCGGCAGTCGCGGCACGCGTACGTTCCAATCGGCACCGCCGACCAGAACCGCGCCAGCGCCGACCGCTCCGGTCGAGCGTTCGATGACGCCCAACACCGGTGTGAACAACGCGGCCCGGCAGCCGCAGGCCGGCCTGCAGAGGCCCGGCTTCATGAGCGGCTTCGGTGGAACAATGATGCGCGGCCTGCTGCTCGGCGGCCTGATCGGCCTGCTTGTGGGCCAAGGCTTCGGCGGTCTGGCCGGCATGTTCGGCTTCGTGCTTCAGGCGCTGCTCATCGGTGGCGCAATCATGCTGGCTATCAGGTTCTTCCGGTCGCAATCTGCGCGAGGCCCTGCGCCTGCGCTCGCCGGTGCCGGCAATGCCCAGGCTTCGCGATTTGAGAACCGCTCAACGGCACAGCAGCAGACTGCAGGCTCCTTCACAATTCCCGGCTTTGGCGGCGGTTCAAGCGGAGGCTCTCCGGCCGCCGCCTCTGAGGAGATCACGCTGGCTCAGACCGACCTGGACGCATTCCAGCAGCTGTTGACTGATGTCCAGGAGGCATTCGGACGCGAAGACCATGCCGCTCTGCGCCGGGCGACGACGCCCGAAATGGTGTCCTACCTGTCCGAAGAGCTGGCCGATAATGCCCAGAAAGGCCTCAGGAACGAGGTTACGGACATCACCTTGCTGCAGGCCGACGTCGCGGAAAGCTGGCGCGAAGATGACCGCGACTACGCCACGGCCGCATTGCGCTACGAGTCTCGTGACGTGACGCGCGAACGGACCAGCGGCAAGGTCGTCGCAGGCGGCGAGGATCATCCGACAGAGACGACAGAGTTGTGGACATTCGTGCGTGAGAATGGCTCGAACTGGAAGCTGTCGGCAATACAACAGGCTTGAGCCCGGCCGATTTTGCCCGAGGCTTCGATGCGGATGTGGTTGCGGTCGTTCAGCGCACGATCTTGACGCACATCGGCGTGCCGATCTCGATGGCGCGCCCGGTGTCGGTCAGCATGCCGCTATCGGCGTCGCGGGCAAAGATCGAGATGCGGTCGGCATTCTGGTTGGCCGAGAACAGATGGCCGCCTGACGGCGTCAGCGCCAGGTTGCGCGGCGTCGCACCCCCGCAAGGGACATAGCCGACGAGGCTGAGCGCGCCGGTGTTCTGGTCGACCGCCATGACGACGACGCTGTCGTGGCCACGGTTGGAGCCGTAGACAAAACGGCCATCCGGCGCGATCTGGATATCGGCGCAGTGGTTGCTGTCGCGCGCCTCGGCTGGCACCGCCGGCTTGGCATCGATGAACGAGAGCTTGCCGGTGGCTTCGTCCAGCGCCATCGACACGATGGTCGAATCCAGTTCGTTCATGACGAAGACAAAGCGGCCGTTCGGATGCAAAGCGAGATGGCGTGGACCGGCGCCGAGCGGCAAAGCGGATTCGGCTGATTTGCTCAGACTGCCATCGCGCCCGATACGGTAGGACACCAGCCGGTCAATGCCGAGGTCGGCGACGATGGCCATGCCACCGGCGATGGTTTCGGTGACGCTGTGGGCATGCGAGCGCTCCTGCCGTGCCGTATTCAGGCCGGTGCCGGAATGCGAAACGCTGGCCAGCGGCGCCGACAGCGCGCCATTGTTGTCGAAGCCATAGACAGCCACCGCGCGATCCGGGCCACCCTCGCCCATGCCGTAGTTTGCGACCAACAATTTCGTGCCGTCGCGGGTGATGGTGTTGTGGGCGGTGATGCTGCCCAGCGACGGCTGCTTGTTCAGATAAATGAGCGTCCCCGAAGCTCTATCGAAGCTGTAGGCCGAGACGGTGCCCTCGCGCCAGGTGAACACTTCCGAATTGGCGTAGATATGCGAGCCGTCCGGCGTCACCGACAGGAAGGTCGGGTTGTCGACGTCATTGGTCTCGGCCAGTTTTCGTGTTTCCAGCGTCGTCCCGTCAAAGCTGTAGACGCCGAGACCGATGCCCCGCGCGCCCTGAAAATATGGCGCCTCGCGGTTCAGGCTGCCGACAAAGACCAGACAATCCTTGCGCATGATTTCCTCCCCTGCCCGCCAGCGCTTCGGCGCGCGGTAGCAGCCAAAATTTCGCCTGTTCATGCTTGCAACGCAACCCCATATGTGAAAATACTATTTACAAAAGAAGATTGACGGGAGGAAACGTCTTGCATTTCGACGCCTTGATGCGTTTTCCGACAGCTGTGACGTGCTCAACGCCGAGCTGGCGGAGCCAGCCATGAACGATTTTGCGCCCACCGTCGGCGTCGCCTCGACGCACCCAAAAAACATGCCCGAAGAACACGCCGCGCTGCCAGTGTGGAATGCCGAGAACTGGTTCTACGAGGACTGGCCGATCGGCCAGAAAATCCGCTCGTTGCGGCGCACGATGGCCGAGGGCGACAGCCACCTTTTCAACACGCTGGTGCTCGACATCCACCCTTACGTGCAGGATCAGATGTTTGCCGAGAGCGAAGGCATTTTCGGCAAACGGCTGATTGCCGGCGCCTTCGTCTTCTCGGCTGGGCTGGGGCTGGTCGCCACCAATTGCGTCAACGCCTTTTCCTACGGCTACGACAGACTGCGCTTCATAAAACCTGTCTTCATTGGCGACACGATCTATTCGATCCGCTCCAACCTCGACAAGAAGCCCCGCTACAAGGAGATGGGGCTGATCCGCGCCAGCTATGAGGTGTTCAAGGGCGAAGGCGAGCTCGTTCTCTATTGCGAGCATCTGCAGACGGTGAAGTACCGCAACCCGGCCGACTTCGTCGGCATGACGGAGAAATAGCATGCCGGCAGCAGCCGAATTGCCGCTCGCCGGTCTCCTCGTCGTCGACATGAGCCAGTTCCTGTCCGGGCCCTATTGCTCGCTCAGGCTGCTCGATCTCGGCGCCCGCGTCATCAAGATCGAACGTCCGGATGGCGGCGACCTGTCGCGCCGGCTCTATCTCAGCGACACCGAGATCGGCGGCGATTCCACCATCTTCCATGCGATCAACCGGGCCAAGGAAAGCCTCGCCATAGACCTCAAGAACGAGGCGGATCTCAAGGTGCTGCGCGGCCTGCTGGCCAAGGCCGACGTGCTGATCCAGAATTTCCGGCCGGGCGTCATCGAACGGCTCGGCTTGGACTACAAGGCCGTCCGCAAGATCAACCCGCGGCTGGTCTATGCCTCGATCAGCGGCTATGGCGAGGATGGTCCGTGGGTCAAACGTCCGGGCCAGGACCTGCTGGCACAGTCGCGCTCAGGCGTGATGTGGCTGAACGGCGATGAGGACCAGGGGCCGGTGCCGTTCGGCCTTGCCATCGGCGACATGCTGGCGGGTGCCGCCTGCGCGCAAGGCATACTGGCCGCACTGGTGCGGCGCGGGATCACCGGTCAGGGCAGCCATATCGAAACCAGCCTGCTGGAAGCGCTGGTCGATTTCCAATTCGAGGTGCTGACCACGCATCTCAATGACGGCCGCCGCCTGCCCAAGCGCTCGAGCTTCCGCAGCGCGCATGCCTATCTGTCGGCGCCTTACGGTGTCTACCCGGCCAAGGATGGTTATCTCGCCATCGCCATGACGCCGATCCCCAAACTGGCCGATCTGCTGTCACTCGGCGAACTCGCACCCTATCGCGACAAGCCTGCGTCGTGGTTCACCGCGCGCGACGACATCAAGGCGATCATCGCACAAAGGATCGCCACCAAGACCATCGACGAATGGCTTGCCGTCCTGGAGCCCGCCGACATCTGGTGCGCAAAGGTGCTGACCTGGCCGGAAATGCTGGCAAGCGAGGGCTTCCAGTCGCTTGACATGCTGCAGACCGTGACGCGCGAGGATGACGTGTCGATCCTCACCACCAGTTCGCCGCTCAGGGTTGATGGCATCAGAGCCAAGGTCGATCGGGCAGCACCACGCATCGGTGAGCACAGTGCGGCAATCCGCGAGGAGTTCGGCCTGTGAGCTCGCCCACGCTCAAGGGCATGACCTGGAGCCACCCGCGCGGCTACGATCCGATGGTCGCCTGCTCGGCGCTGTGGCAGCAGAAGACCGGCGTCGTGATCGAATGGGACAAGCGCTCGCTGCAGGATTTCGAATCCTTTCCGGTCGAAGAACTGGCGCGCGCCTATGATCTCATCGTCATCGACCATCCGCATGTCGGCCAGATCACGGCGGAGCGCTGCCTCGAGCCGCTGGATATAGCCGGCCGCGAGGCTGAGCGCGCAGCCCTTGCCTCTGGCAGCGTCGGCCAATCCTATCCGAGCTACAACTGGCGGGGACGGCAATGGGCCTTCCCGATCGACGCGGCGACACAGGTCCAGGCCTGGCGGCCGGATGCGCTCGATGCGCCGCCTGCGCGCTGGAGCGAGGTGCTCGATCTCGCTCGACAAGGCGGTGTGCTGCTGCCGTTGCGGCCGCCGCATGTGCTGATGGTGTTCTACACGCTTGCGGGCAATCTCGGCCATCCCTGCGCAACTGATCCGTCCGGCGATCTCATCGACGCCGACGCCGGTAGCGAAGTGTTTGAAGTGATGCGCGAGATTGCGGCGCTGGTCGAACCGGCCTGTTTCGAGATGGATCCGATCGCTGTCTCGGAGCGCATGGCGGAGGCCGATTCCAGGATCATCTGCGCGCCGCTGATCTATGGCTATGTCTCCTATGCGGCGGCTGGTTTTCGTCAGAACCGGCTGGCTTTTGCGGACATTCCGGTGATCGGTTCCGGCGGCCCGATCGGTTCGGCGCTCGGCGGCACCGGCATAGCCGTATCAGCCCTTTCCAAAGCCAGAGATGCCGCGATCGACTTCGCCTATTGGGTCGCGAGCGGCGATGTCCAGCGCGGGCCCTATGCCACCGCCGGCGGCCAACCCGGCCATGCCGCCGCCTGGGAGGACCAGGCTGTCAATGAAGCGACCGGCAATTTCTACCGGGATACGCGCGCGACGCTGGAAGGCGCATGGGTGCGGCCGCGCCATGACGGCTACATGGCGTTCCAGCAGGTGGCGTCCGACCGCATCCTGTCGGGCATGACCTCCCGGCACAAAGCCGCCGAGGTCGTTGCCGATCTCAATCGCCTGTTCCGGGAGAGTTTTCCGACACCTGGCGCTGCCTGAAAGGCGTGAGCGAACCCGGCTAGTCAAGCCGCCACAGTTTGCGGGCATTCCCGGACAGCAGCCTGTCGCGCTCGGCAATGCTGCAACCGACAAGCAGCGCATGGGTCGCCGCCGCCCAGGTCGACAGGCCGCCGCCGAGCGTGCAGACCGGCCAGTCACTGCCCCAGACAAGGCGGTCCCAGCCGAACGCACCGATTGTGTGCTCGACATAGGGCCGCAGCGTCTCGGCCGTCCAGCTGCCGGCATCGGCATAGGCGACGACACCGGAAATCTTGGCCACCACATTCGGGCGGCGGGCGATCTCGCTCATGTGTTCGCGCCACGGATGTTCGCCGTTGCCCTTGATGTCGGGGACGCCGCAATGGTCGAGGACGAACTGCACATCGGGCGCCAGATCGGCCAGCGCAATTGCCTTTGGAATCTGGTGCGGCAGCACGACGAGATCGAAGGTCAGGCCGGTGCCGCCAAGCCGCTTGATGTTGTCGCGAAACAGTGCGCCTTCCGAAAGCTCGTCGGGCACGACATGGAGGACGCGGCGAAAGCCTTTGACGAATGGGTTTGCTCGCTGCCTTTCGAGATAGGCCGGAAAGTCGGCCTCTTCCGGCCGGCAGGATGCGATCACCCCGGCCAGCATGCTGCCAGGCTGCCGTGACAGTCCTTCGACACGAGCGGTCTCGGCCTCGATGTCTGCCGGATCGACATCGACTTCCATATGCAGCACGCGCTCGACGCCGACACGCTGCGCCTCCACGGCGTAGTCCTCATAGGAGAAATCACGGTTGAGCGACGGCACGCCGGCGAGCCAGGGGTAGCGCAGGGCCGAGCGATCGATGAGATGCAGATGGGTGTCGATGATCATGGCTGGCTTCCTCCTCCGGGCTTTTCAAATCATCTCACGGAGGAATTCTTCATTCAAATAAGAATTTATGCCGATGAGCCGACTGCAGAGCCGGCGAGGTGCGACAGCTTCTCAGCCGTGACCAGCAGCAGCTCGATGGTCCTTGTGATGTCGGGCGCCGAAGGCGCGTTGACGACGGTGATGTAGGGAATCGACAGCGCGGCGATCGCCTTGCCGTCGGAACTGCGCACCGGGGCGGAGAGGTTGAAGACGCCGGCGGTCTGCATCGAGGCCATCATCTCGTAACCGCGGTCGCGGATCTGGTCGAGACGGGTGAAGAACTCGGCCGATTGCGCCGTCTTGTCGGTGCTGCGGACGTGTTCGGAAATCATCATCTGCCGCTCTTCCGGCGAACGGAAGGCGAGCAGCACATGCCCCGACCCGGTGTCGAACAGACTGATATGCGAGCCGACCCGGATCGATATGCCCCAATAGTTCGGCGCCTCTTGCTGACCGATGACGACAGCAGAACCGCGATCAAAAACAACGAGTTGGTTGGCCTGCTGCGAAGTCTCTGCCAGTTCGCGCATCAGTGGCGTGGCGTAGGAAACCAGCCGCCGCACCGGGGCATGCAATTGCGCCAGGCCGAACAGCTTGAGCGTCAGCGAATAGCGGTCGCCGTCGAGCCTGGTGACGTAGCCGCGGCGCACCAGCCGGTCGAGCATGCGGTAGAATTCGTTGGGGCTGCGGTCGAGTTTCTTGGCAATTTCGGCCTGCGTCAGACCACCGTCAACGCCCGCCAGCAGTTCAAGGATGTCGAGCCCCTTGTCGAGCGCCGGCGCGCGATAGCGCTCGTCTTCGCTGTCGTCCATGGCTCATCCCTCCAGTGAATTTCACCCTTCATATACGCAGGAACACACCCGGCGGAAACAAATTTCGCCTTGACGTATCCGTGAATGTTTTGTTTGTATATGAATGTAGCACTTCTTGTCATCAGACGAGTTGCGGTCGCCGCTGAGGCGCACCAAGGGAGGATACCAATGAACAGACTGCTTTCCGGCGTGTGCGCCGGTGCATTGTTGCTTGCGTCAGGCGCAGGCGCTGCCCTTGCCGGCGACCTGCCCGGCAAGTTCGAAGGCGTGACCGTCGACGTGAAGCTGATCGGCGGCCAGCAATATGAAAAACTCTACGAGCGCATTCCCGAATGGGAAAAGGCGACCGGCGCCAAGGTCAACATCCTGACCAAGAAGAACGGCTTCGACATCGACAAGGAGCTGAAGTCCGACATCGCCTCGGGCAGCACCAACTGGTGCGTCGGCTGGAACCATTCGTCGTTCGCGCCGCAATATACGGGCCTCTACACCGATCTCAGCAAATTGCTGCCCAAGGCAGAGATCGACGCCTTTGTGCCGTCGACCATCAAGTCGGCAACGATCGACGGCAAGCTGGAGATGCTGCCGCGCGCCCAGTTCGACGTTTCGGCGCTCTACTACCAGAAGAGCCTGTACGAGAACGCCGACAACAAGACCAAGTTCAAGGCGAAATACGGCTATGACCTGGTGCCGCCGGACACCTGGAAGGAAGTCACCGACCAGGCCGAGTTCTTCGCCAATCCGCCCAATTTCTACGGCACGCAATTCGCCGGCAAGGAAGAGGCGATCAACGGCCGCTTCTACGAGATGGTCGTCGCCGAAGGCGGCGAGTACCTCGACAAGGACGGCAAGCCGGTCTTCAATTCCGAGGCTGGCATCCGGGCGCTTGACTGGTTCGTCAACCTCTACAAGGCCAAGGCCGTGCCGGCCGGCACCACCAACTACCTCTGGGACGATCTCGGCCAGGGCTTTGCTTCGGGTACCGTCGCCATCAATCTCGACTGGCCGGGCTGGGCAGGCTTCTTCAACGATCCGAAGTCGTCGAAGGTCGCAGGCAATGTCGGCGTCAAGGTCGCGCCGAAGGGCTCGTCCGGCAAGCGCACCGGCTGGTCCGGTTTCCATGGCTTCTCGGTGACCGAGAACTGCCCCAACAAGGAGGCCGCGGCTTCCCTGGTGTGGTGGCTGACCAACGAAGACAGCCAGAAGCTCGAGGCCGCCGCGGGTCCGCTGCCAACCCGCACCGCGGTCTGGGACTGGGACCTGAAGCAGGCCGAAAACGATCCCTACAAGAAGGAGGTTCTTACCGCCTTCCAGGAAGAGGCCAAGCACGCCTTTGCGGTGCCGCAGACGCCTGAATGGATCGAGATATCGAACGCCGTCTATCCCGAATTGCAGGCGGCGATCCTCGGCGACAAGACGTCGAAGCAGGCACTGGATGAAGCAGCCGCCAAGGCGACGCAAATCCTCCAGGACGCCGGCAAGCTCTAGCAACGGCTCTCAAGGAGCCGCCTCCCCCATCAGCAATGGGGGAGGCGATCGCGTTTCGCGGGATGCCAGCGGTTTACGCTAATCCTTCGCCCCCGGCCCAAGCACCGCCATCCAAATGCAAACACCTCAAGGATTCTGATGAAGGGCTTCAAGCCATCCGCGCCATTCCTGCTGCTGCTTCCGGCCATGATCGTGCTGGCAGCGGTTGTCGTTGTGCCGTTGCTGTTGTCCCTTTACTCCAGCTTCACGCCTTTCCGCCTGACCAAGCCCGAGACATTCTACGTCTTCATCGGCATCCGGAACTATCTTTCGATCCTGTCCAACACCGATTTCTGGTGGGCCTTCGGCCGCACGGTGCTGCTGCTGACCATTGCCCTCAATCTCGAAATGCTGCTTGGCCTTGGCCTCGCCATGCTGGTCGAGAAGGCGACGCGCGGCCAGCGCATCCTGCGCACGCTGATGATGTTTCCGATGATGTTCTCGCCGATCCTGGTCGGCTTCCAATTCAAGTTCATGTTCAACGACAATATCGGCCTGGTGAACAATGCGCTGCAATCACTCGGCATCACCAGGGATGCCATACCGTGGCTGATCGAGGGCCATCTTGCCTTCATCGCCATTTCGATCGCCGAGATCTGGTCGTCGACCGCGATCTTCGCCATCCTGATCCTCGCCGGTCTGCTCGCCATGCCCAAGGAGCCGATCGAGGCGGCGCGCGTCGACGGCTGCACGCCGTGGCAAACGTTCCGCTATGTGACGTGGCCGTTCGTCATGCCCTTCGCCTACATCGCCATGACCATCCGTTCGCTCGACGTGGCGCGCGCCTATGACATCGTCAAGATCATGACCGATGGCGGACCGGCGGGCCGCACCGAACTGCTTTGGACCCTGGTGGCGCGCACCGCCTACAGCGACGGGCGCATGGGCATGGCCAACGCCATGGCCTATTTCTCGATCCTGCTGTCGATCGCCTTCACGGTCTACTTCTTCAACAAGCTCGCCGCGGCGCGCACGCAGATCGGCGCGGAGTGGTGAAGATGGACGAGAATTCTTCCGCCCGCCTGAAGCGCCGGCTGTTGGGCGTCGTCTATCGCATCGGCCTGTTCCTGGCGATGCTGACGATCTGCCTGCCGGGTCTGTGGATCGTCATCTCGTCGCTGCGGCCGACGGTCGAGATCATGGCCAAGCCGCCGGTGTGGATCCCGCAGGAGATTTCGTTCGACGCCTATGTCGCGATGTTCAGCGGTATCGGCAAGGGCGGCATCCCGGTGATCGAATACTTCCGCAACTCGCTGATCATCTCGGTGACCTCGACGGTCATTGCGGTGGCCATCGGCATGGCCGGCGGCTATGCCTTCGCGCGCTACCGCTTCCGCGGCAAGTCGAGCGTGTTCCTTGGCCTGATGCTGACGCGCACGGTGCCCGGCATTGCGCTCTCGCTGCCTCTGTTCTTCCTCTATGTGCGGCTCGGCATCATCGACACGCATTTCGGACTGATCCTTGCCTATGTCGCGCTCAACGTGCCGTTCACGATCTGGCTGATCGACGGCTTCTTCCGCCAGGTGCCCAAGGACCTCGCGGAAGCGGCGCAGATCGACGGCTGCACGCGCTGGCAGGCGTTCTGGCAGGTCGAGTTCCCGCTTGCCGGGCCGGGCATCGCTTCCGCAGCGATCTTTGCCTTCCTGACCTGCTGGAACGAATTCGCGCTGGCCTCGCAACTGACCCGCTCGGTGAGCGCCAAGACGCTGCCGGTCGGCCTGCTCGACTACACCGCCGAGTTCACCATCGACTGGCGCGGCATGTGCGCGCTCGCCGTGGTGATGATCATTCCGGCGCTCACCCTCACCTACATCGTCCAGAAACACCTTGTCGGCGGCCTGACCTCCGGCGCGGTGAAAGGCTGATCCAATGGCAACCGTTACCCTCACCAAGCTGACCAAGCGCTACGGCACTGTCGGGATCGTACACGGCATCGATCTCGACATTGCTGACCGCGAGTTTATTGCGCTGGTCGGCCCATCCGGCTGCGGCAAGTCGACGACGCTGCGCATGATCGCCGGGCTGGAAGAGATCAGCGCCGGCTCGATCGAGATCGGCGGGCGCGTCGTCAACGACCTGCCGCCACGCTCGCGCAACATCTCGATGGTGTTCCAGTCCTACGCACTCTACCCACACATGACGGTGCGCGAGAATCTCGGCTTCTCCCTGAAGATCGCGGGTGCTGCCAAGGAAGACATGGAGCGCCGTGTTGCCGAGGCCTCGGCCATCCTCGGCCTCGACACGCTGCTCGACCGTCGTCCGTCGCAACTGTCGGGCGGCCAGCGCCAGCGCGTCGCCATGGGCCGCGCCATCGTGCGCGACCCGGACGTGTTCCTGTTCGACGAGCCGCTGTCCAACCTCGACGCCAAATTGCGCACGCAGATGCGCACCGAGATCAAGAAACTGCACGCCAAGGTGCAGTCGACGGTGATCTACGTCACCCATGACCAGGTCGAGGCGATGACGCTCGCCGACCGCATCGTGATCATGCGCGACGGCCATATCGAACAGGTCGGCACGCCCGACGAGGTGTTCCGGCGGCCGGCGACCCGCTTCGTCGCGGGCTTCATCGGCTCACCGCCGATGAACCTGCATGAGGCGACGATCGATGACGGCCAGATGGTTTTCGCCAGCGGCGAAAAGCTGCCCCTGCCCGGCCAGTTCAAGGCCAATGTCGCGACCGGCGACAAGATCGTGTTCGGGCTGCGGCCCGACGACATCTATCCAACCGGCCATGGCATCAGTTCCGGAGGTGCCGCCGATGTCCACCAGATCGGACTGCCGATCACGGTGACCGAACCGCTCGGCAACGAGACGCTGGTGTTCGTCGAATTCAACGGTACGGACTGGGTGTCGCGCATGCTGAACCCGAGGCCATTGAGGCCGGGCGAACGGGTCGCCATGAGCCTCGACATGTCGCAGGCGCATCTGTTTGCCACCGAGACCGGAAAGACGTTGCGGAGCTGATCGACATGGCCAGAATCGAGAAAGTCGAGCTGCGGATGGTGGACCTTGTGCCCAAGGTCAAGCGCACCGACGCCATCCAAAGCTTCGTCAGCCAGGAAACGCCTATCGTCACCATCACCGATTCCGACGGCGCGGTCGGCACCGGCTACAGCTATACGATCGGCACCGGCGGTTCGTCGGTGATGCGGCTCTTGTCCGACCATCTGGTGCCGCGCCTGATCGGCCGCGATCCCGACATGATCGAGGCGATCTGGCACGATCTCGAATTCGCCACGCATGCCACGACCATCGGCGCGATCACAGCTATCGCCATCGCGGCGATCGATACAGCACTTTGGGACCTGCGGGCGAAGAAGCAAAACCTGCCGCTGTGGAAACTGGCCGGCGGCGCCAAGGACCGCTGCCCGCTCTACACGACCGAAGGCGGCTGGCTGCACATCGAGACGCAGGCGCTGGTCGACGACGCGCTGGCCGCAAAGGCCAAGGGTTTTCGCGGTTCGAAAGTGAAGATCGGCAGGCCGCACGGGTCGGAGGATCTTGCCCGCCTGTCGGCGGTGCGCAAGGCGGTCGGCGACGGCTACGAAATCATGACCGACGCCAATCAGGGGTTTTCAGTCGACGAGGCGATCCGGCGCGCGGCGAGGCTGCGTGAGCTCGACCTCGCCTGGATCGAGGAGCCGCTGCCGGCCGACGATATTGACGGGCATGTGCGCCTGTCGAACTCGACGCCGACGCCGATCGCGATTGGCGAGTCGCTCTATTCCATCCGTCACTTCCGCGAATACATGCAGAAAGGCGCTTGCTCGATCGTGCAGGTCGATGTCGGCCGCATCGGCGGCATCACGCCCTGGCTCAAGATCGCGCATGCGGCGGAAGCCTTCGACATTCCGGTCTGTCCGCATTTCCTGATGGAGCTGCATGTCAGCCTGACTTGCGCTGTTCAGAACGGCCGATATGTCGAGTACATTCCGCAGCTCGACCAGTTGACCGGCAAGCATATGCGCATAGAGGATGGGCACGCGCTGGCGCCCGACGAACCGGGCATCGGCATCGACTGGGACTGGGATGCGGTCAAGGCTATGAGCATCGCCGAATTCACCACGGCGATCACCAAATAAGGGAACTGATATGCAGCGGATGGGTATGGTTTTGGGGCTGAAGCCGGAAAAGGTCGATGAGTATGTCCGGCTCCATGCCGCCGTCTGGCCCGACGTGCTGACCATGATCTCGGCCTGCAACATCAAGAACTATTCGATCTACCTGAAGCGGCCGGAGAACCTGCTGTTTTCCTATTTTGAATACCACGGCACCGACTATGCCGCCGACATGGCCAAGATGGCGGCCGACCCGAAGACGCAGGAATGGTGGGCCGTCTGCATGCCTTGCCAGGAGCCGCTGGCGACCCGCAAGGAAGGCGAATGGTGGGCTGAGATGGATGAGGTCTTCCACCATGACTGAAGGCGGTTTCGACCCTGCCTTGCTCGTTCAATCCTGGCCAAAACCCTCAAACCCCCGGCCGATCGTCACCTTCGGTGCGGGATCGATCGTCGGCGACGCGCATTTCCCAGCCTACCGGAAGGCCGGCTTTCCGGTCGCCGGCCTCTACGATCCGGATCATGCTCGGGCTGAAAAACTGGCCAACCAATGGGGTGTGACAGCCTTTCGCTCAGTTGAGGAAGCGACTGCCGTCGAGGATGCGATCTTCGACCTCGCGACGCCGCCGTCGCGCCATGCCGATGTGCTGAAGGCACTGCCGGACGGCGCGGTGGCGCTGATCCAGAAACCGATGGGCAGCAACCTTGCCGAGGCGACCACGATCCTCGAGATCTGCCGTGCCAGGAAGCTGCACGCGGCGGTCAACTTCCAGTTGCGCTTCGCGCCGATGATGCTGGCGCTCAAGGACGCGATCGCCAAGGGCTGGCTCGGCGAGATCGTCGACTTCGACGCCTGGCTGGCGCTGGCGACGCCGTGGGAGCTGTGGGAGTTCCTGCTCAAGGCGCCACGCGTCGAGATCGCCATGCATTCGATCCACTATCTCGACCTGATCCGGCAGTTGCTCGGCGACCCCAAGGGCGTGCACGCCAAGACGCTCGGCCACCCCAGCCACGCGGTGGCGCAGACGCGCACCAGCGCCATTCTCGACTATGG
The DNA here is from genome assembly GCF_003998635.1 of Mesorhizobium sp. M7D.F.Ca.US.004.03.1.1. Taxonomy (NCBI): domain Bacteria; kingdom Pseudomonadati; phylum Pseudomonadota; class Alphaproteobacteria; order Hyphomicrobiales; family Phyllobacteriaceae; genus Mesorhizobium; species Mesorhizobium sp. M7D.F.Ca.US.004.03.1.1. The sequence continues at coordinate 7,225 of NZ_RZQG01000008.1, read as the reverse complement.
CGACACCGTGCGCTGCGCACTGTCGATCAATCACGACCACAAGTTCGGCCGCCGGCATCAGGCCTGCGAGTTCCGCATCTGCGGCACCGAGGGCGCCGCCTATCTCAAGCTGGGTCTCAATCTCGACTATCCCACAGGCGAACCGGATATTCTGGAGATCCATCCGAAAGGCGGGACGGACTGGATCGCGGTGCCCTTGGCCGGCGAGTGGTTTCCCGACGCCTTCGTCGGCCGCATGGCCAATGTCCAGCGGTTTGCAGCCGGAGAAGATGCTACGCTGATCAGTCCGGTCGAGGATGCGTGGAGCACGATGGCGCTGGTCGAGGCCGCCTATAAATCGAGTGCGGCGCCGGCGACGTCGATCGCGGAAAGGCCATGATGGAACAGATCCAGTATTTCGAGGACTACGAGATCGGCTCGTCGCGCCTCACCAGCGGCCGCACCATCACCGAGACCGACTTCATCGTCCATGCCGGCCACACCGGCGATTTCTTCCCGCATCACATGGACGCCGAATTCATGAAGACGACGCCGTTCGGCCAGCGCATTGCCCACGGCACGCTCGTGTTCTCGGTCGGCATCGGCCTGACGGCAACCATCGTCAATCCCGTCGCCTTTTCCTACGGCTATGACCGGCTGCGTTTCATCAAGCCGGTGTTCATCGGCGACACGATCCGCACGCGCACCACCATCGCGGCCAAGGAGGACGATCCTAAGCGGCCTGGTTCAGGGCGGGTGATCGAGCGCTGCGAGGTGATCAACCAGCGCGGCGAAGTGGTGCTCGTGGCCGACCACATCTACATCGTCGATCGCAGGCCGGCGCAGGGCTGAAGCCATCGCTATGCCTTTTGAGCCGACCTAGGATTTTCGCGACAGGCCATCTTCCCTGATCGCGCTAACCAGCGTCTCGCTTCCTTCGCGAAGATGCTGCCTCAGAATGCTTATGGCCTTGTCGCCGTCGCGCCGCCGGCAGGCGGCCAGCAGGTCGCGGTGCTCCGTCTGCGAGCGGTTGCGATAGTCCAGGTTCGACAGCAGGATGCGGACGTAGCGATCGGCCGCATTGTGGTGCGCCTCGATCAGGCCGAGCAATCGATGGTTGCCGCAGGCATCGTAGAGAGCCAGATGAAAGGCACGGTTCAGTGCCCCCCATCGGCCGACATTGCGCTCGGCGTCGATCTGATCGAGCACCTGTTCCGCCTCGTCGAGCTTCGCGCCGGCAAGGCCGGGTACCGAGAGCCGGAGCGCCTCGCTTTCGAGCAGCTCGCGCAGCGCATAGATTTCGCTGATCTCGGCGCTGTCCATCCGGGCGACCTGCGCGCCCTTGGTCGGGTGGATGGAAACAATGCCCTCGGCTTCCAGCTGGCGCAGGGCATCACGAATGGGCATCCGGCTGAAGCCGAACTGCTCGGCCAGTTCGTCCTGGCGCAGCGGCGTGCCTGCCTTGATGGTTCCATTGGCAATCGCTTCGCGCAGGACATTCGCGACCTGCTCGGCCACGGTCCGCGGCCCCTGCATCACGCTTTCCGCAAATCCTTGCAATCGATGCTCCCGTTCACGTGGTACCAGCCTAATGGAAAACCGCCTTTGTGGATATAAGTATGCCCGTATACATCCGGCATCATTTGCGAGAATTTCCTGCCCGAACATGGCCACTAACCTGCACGCCGTCCTCGGCACGCAAATACAGGAAGCCGGGGATGGACAGCAGCGGTATGACCGCGGTCAGCAGGAACACCTGGTGAAAGCGTTCCGGTGTCACGATGTGGGTTTCTCCTGCGACCAGACCCAGCACCATGGCGGCGATCGAAACGCCGAGGGAAACGCTAAGCTGCTGCAGGACGCCGCCGAGGCTGGTGGCGCGGCTGAGCTTGTCGGCCGGCAGGTCGGCATAGGACAGCGTGTTGGAGGTCATGAATTGCGCCGACCGGATGATCCCGAAGACAAAGACGTAGAGGCCGATCATCCAGTGCGGCGTATCGGCCTCGATCGAGGCGAAGCCCGCCACCGCGGCTGAGCCGACCACCGCGCTGCCGATCAGCACGACATTGAAGCCGAAGCGCCGCAACAGCGGCGACAGCAGCGGCCGGATGAGCAAGGCGCCGAAGCTGCCGACGAATGTCAGCGAGCCTGATGTGACCGGGCTCATGCCGAAGCCGACCTGCAGCATCAGCGGCAACAGGAAAGGCACGCCGTTGAGGCCAACGCGGCACAGACCGCCTGCCAGCGTGCCGACCCAGAACGAGCGAAATCGAAACAACGTCAGATCGACGGCCGGCGCGACGACGCGGCGTGCATAGCGCCCGAAGGCGAGCAGCAGCAGGATCGCCGCGGCCAGCACCAGCAGTGTCGCCGAAACAGGGACGATCGGCCGGCCGATGCTCTCCAGTCCGAACTGCAGCAGGGCCACGCCGCAGCCCACCATCAGGAACCCGGCGAAGTCGAAGCGTTGCACCGCCTCCTCGCGAAAATCGTCGACGAAGCGCAGCGCCGCCAGAATGCCAAGGCAGCCGAAAGGCACGTTGACATAGAATATCCAGCGCCACGACGCATAGGTGGTCAGCAGGCCACCAAGCAGCGGCCCGAACACAGGCCCCATGATGGCGGGCAAGGTCATGTAGGTCATGGCGGTGATCAGCCCGCTGCGCGGAAAGCTGCGCAGCAGGATCAGCCGGCCGACCGGCGTCATCATGGCGCCGCCCAGCCCTTGCAAAGCGCGCATCGCCAGCAGCATGCCGAAACTGTTGGCCATGCCGCAAAGCGCCGAACCAAGGGTGAAGGTGAAAAGTGCCAGCGCGAACACTCTTCGTGCGCCGAACCTGTCGGCGAACCAGCCGCTGACGGGAATGAACACGGCCAGCGTCAGAATGTAGGTGGTGATCGCCAGGTTCAGCCTGACCGGCGTCGTGTCGAGGCTGCGCGCGATGGCTGGGATCGCGGTGGTGATGATCGTGGAATCGAGCTGCTCCATCAGAAAGGCGATGGCGACGATGATCGGAATAATCAGTCTCAGCCTCGGGTCGCGCTCGGTGGCAAATTGAGGCTGTTCCAATGCTGTGGCCGATTCCGTCATGCAGGCGGCTGCTCTATCCCAAAGGCAGGATCGCCTTCTGTGCGGCAAGCCAGCCGAGGCCTGATCACACGGCCAGTCTTATGGTCCGACAAATGGGCAAGCGGTAGTCATTTCCTCTGTGATGGAAGTCAACAAATCTTGACTACCAATCCGGTGGAGAGGAGATCGGCAAAGTCAGCGGCGATCGGCGTCCGAACTGCCGTCGCCTGAAGGTGCATTTGCGTTCAGCGCGCGCCCATCCCGATTTCGTGAAGGAACGTGTCGAGTGAGAGGCCGTTTTCTTCCCCATCTATGTCTCGCATGTACAGGGGGCATCCTCATGAATCCATTTTCCTCCCGTCAGCCGCCGAAGCGCGGTTCCGCGACGCCCTTGATGCCAAGACCGGTGATGGCAAACAGGCTGCCGCGCAAGACGCCGTCTCCGGGAAAACGCGGCAGCGGCGGCTTGGCCATCGAGGTCACGTAGAGGATATCGAGCTTCGGTCCGCCGAACATGACGCTGGTGATCTTCTTGACCGGCATGTCGATGACGCGGTCGATGCTGCCATCCGGCGCGTAGCGCACCAGCCTTCCATCATAGACCAGCGCGTTCCACAGATAGCCCTCGGCATCGACGGTCGAGCCGTCAGCCGCACCACCCCGGCTGGTGTCGACGCCCACGAAAGTGCGCCGGTTAGTGGCGGCGCCGGTGGCGATATCATAGTCGTAGGCCCAGATCTCGCCGGTCCAGGTGTCGGCGAAATAGAAGGTGCGGTCGTCGGGGCTCCAGCATGGGCCGTTGGAACAGATGATGCCGGAATCGATCCGGGTGACGGAGAAATCCGGATCGAGCCTGTAGAGACCGCCGGACGGCCCCTCTTCCATCGTATCCATGGAGCCGGCGAAGAAACGGCCGCGTCGGTCGACCTTGCCGTCGTTGAGCCGGTTCATCGGCTTGTCCGGCTCGGGATCGTGGATCAGCGTTACATCGCCGGTGGCAAAATCGAGCAAATGGAAGCCGCGCTGCAGCGACACCACGGCGCCGCTGCCATCCTTGCGCAATGCCATCGAGCCGATCTTCATCGGCACGTCCCACGACCGGATCTCGCGTCCGTCGGCGGTCGCCCGGAACACCCGTCCGTCGAAACTGTCGATCCAGTACAGGCGCTCCTGTTCGACGTCCCACAGCGGTCCTTCGCCCAATGTGGTCTTCACATCCACCACGACTTCGATCTTCATGCTGTCCTCCTCGATATTGGCGCCACGCAGCGATTGGTCAGGCCGCGTCAGAAAGCGACCTTGTCGCCGCCTTTCAATGACAAGATCTCGCGCGCCTCGTCGGGCGTCGCCACTTCCATGCCGAGCCCCTCGATGATCTTGCGGGCCAGCAAGACCTGCTCGGCGTTCGATTTGGCAAGCTTGCCCTTGCCCGCCCACAGACTGTCCTCCAGCCCGACGCGGATGTTGCCGCCAAGCGCCGCCGATTGCGCGGCGATGCGAAGCTGGCTGGCGCCGGCGCCGAGCACCGACCAGCGGAACTGGTCGCCGAACAGCCGGTCGGCGGTGCGCTTCATATGGGCGACGTCTTCGGGATGCGTGCCGATGCCGCCCAGCAGCCCGAACACCGACTGCACGAAGAAAGGCGGCTTCACCAGCCCGCGGTCGGCAAAGTGGGAAAGGTTGTAGAGATGGGCGATGTCGTAGCACTCGAACTCGAAGCGCGTGCCATTGTCGTAGCAGGTCGCCAGAATGTACTCGATGTCCTTGAACGAGTTGCGGAAGACGAGGTCGCGCGTCGCTTCCAGATGCGGCTTTTCCCAGTCGAATTTGAAGGTCTCGTATTTGTCGGCCAAGTGATAGAGCCCGAAATTGATCGAGCCCATGTTGAGCGAGGCGACTTCCGGTTTGAACTGGGCGGCCGGCCGCACACGCTCCTCCACCTTCATGTAGGGACTGCCGCCGGTGGTGATGTTGATGGCGGCGTTGGTGCCTTGCTTGACGCGCGGCAGGAAGCGGGCGAAGGCCTCGGGCGTCTGGTCCGGCTTGCCGGTTTCCGGGTCGCGGGCATGCAGATGCAGGATCGCGGCGCCGGCTTCGGCCGCGGCGATCGCCTCCGAGGCGATCTGGTCCGGCGTGATCGGCAGATAGGGCGACATGGTCGGCGTGTGGATGGCGCCCGTCACCGCGCAGGTGATGATGACCTTGCCCTTTGTCTGCGCAGCACCTGGCTTGCGGCTCGTTTCGATCATTGTCCATACTCCTGGTCCGATTTTTTCTTGTGCGCCGCCAGCGCCATCAGCCGGCGGTCGCGCCACACCTGCCGCTCGCCGAGGTTTTCGCGCGGCAGGCGTTCGCGGCGGTCGGCTTCGACTGTTTTCATCACCTCGCCCGCCCAGTCGACCCGGCGCAGCATCTGCGGGAAAATGTTCGAATAGATCGACTGGTAGCGCTCGACATAGTCGCGCACGCCGCCGGGCGCATTGAGATCGATGGTCTCGAACGGACCCATGAAAGACCAGCGCAGCGCCAGCCCGTCGCGGATGCCGATATCGACATCCTCGACGCTGGCGTAGCCGTCGGCGACAAGCCGGAAAGCCTCCTCCAGCAATGCGCCTTGCAGGCGGTTCATGATGAAGCCGTCAAGCTCGCGCTTCATCACCAACGGCGCGTGACCGGCGTCGATGAGGAAGGCGCGGGTCCTTTCCAGCGTGTCAGCAGATGTCCACGGTGCCGGCACGACCTCAGCCGCCGGAATGAGATAGGGCGGATTGATCGGATGCACGACCAGACAGCGGTGCCGACCTTGCAGATGGTCGGTGAATTTCGACGGCAACAGCGCCGAGGTGGAACTGGCGATGATTGTTTGCGGATCGGCAAGCCTGTCGATCAGCGAGAACACCTCCCGTTTCACTTCAAGGCTTTCGGGCGTGTTCTCCTGGACGTGGACCGCACCGGCCAGCGCCTCTGCCAGCTCGGCGACAATGGCGATCCGGCCGAGCACGGTGTCGACGGACTGACCGCGCAGCAGGTCGTTTGCGGCAAGATCGCCTAGCACGCCGGCAATGTAGTCGCGGGCGCCGCCTGTGGCAGTGGGCGACTGGTCCCACATGCGCACATCATGGCCGGCGCGGGCAAAGCTGATCGCCCAGGCCCGGCCGATGAACCCGCTTCCGACGATCGCGACATTGGCCATGGATTGTTCCTCAAAGTGTTTCGACGTTGCCGTCGACGCCGAGCGACTGGCCGGAAATGTTGATGCCCGCATCGGAGAGCAGGAAGGCGACCATCGCGGCGACATCATAGGGGCTGGTCATGCGGCGCAGCGAGATGTTCTGCAGATAGCGATCCGTCATTTCTTCGTGGCTGATGCCGACCTGCTTGGCGCGCGCCGAGATGACACCTTCGATGCGCGGTCCCTCGATGATGCCGGGCAGGATGGCGTTGACCCTGATGCCATGCGGCCCAAGCTCCTTGGCGAGACTCTGCGTGAAACCGATGACACCGAACTTGGCCGCCGAATAGGGCGTGCGGAAGGCGTAGCCATGGCGGCCGGCCGCCGACGACATCGAGACGATCGAGCCGCCGCCCGCCGCCTTGATCAGCGGCACGGCGCGGCGGGCGCACAAGAACTGGCCGGTCAGGCAGATGTCGATGCAGCGCCGCCAGTCGGCCGGATCGATCTCGTCGACGCCGCCGGTCGGCCCGGCAATGCCGGCATTGTTGATCAGCGCATCGAGCCCGCCGAGTTCTTTCTCGACCGCCTCGAACAGCCGGTCGACGTCCTCTTCCCGCGATACGTCGGCCTTCACAGCGGCGACCAGATCGAGCTTGCCGGGAGCAGCGGCCAGCGCCTCGTCGGAAACGTCGCAGACGACGATGCGGGCGCCGAGCCGCGACAGCGTGTCGGCTATGGCAAAACCGATGCCGCCCGCGCCTGCCGTCACCAGCACGCGCTGGCCTTTCAGCCCAGCCAGAAATTCGTCCGCTGATGCGGGTGCCTTTGTGCTCATGGTCCAGTCCTTCTTATTGCAGCCGCCGTTCGCGCAACGCCATGACGGCGCCCAGAACGACCAGCCCGTAAAGAATTGCCCTCGTGGCGTAGGGAAGCGTGGTGCCGGCCAGCAGCATCTGCAATGCCGTCAGCAACAATACGCCGCCGAGCATGCCGAGATAGTG
>NZ_RZQG01000089.1:0-11804 GCF_003998635.1 Mesorhizobium sp. M7D.F.Ca.US.004.03.1.1 | reverse complement strand
CTGGTGAACAGTTCGACCACGCCCAATGGTTTTTCGAGTTGTGGCTTGTCGGCCTGGGCTCGGTCGGGCTCGCCGGCATACCCGGCGCCGGCAGACGCCGAGAAGGCCAGCGCAAAGGCTGCCAGCCACAATGATTTTCGCGAGGCCATGGCCATTCCGATTCCCGCCGGTGGTGCCGGCTTTATCTTGATTGCTAAAATATGTGGCAGAAGCGGAAGTCAACGGGAAGTCACGTTGCGGTGAAATTTGCCATTGCAGCCGACAGCAACGGCACGATAGGGCGGTTCATCGTTTCACCGAAACGCCGAACCGCTCTATCTCTTTGGTTTGACGCAATTTCCAAGGGAAAGCGCTATGCGCTTTTCCCGGGAAAACCGCTTCACACTTTTCCTGTAATTGCTCTAGGAGAAGGCTTGCGCTTCAGGATAGAAACCGATTCGGGCGGCAATCACGATGTGGCAAACTCTTTTGGCGCCGGTCGACCTCTATTGCGAGCGGACCGGGCCGGAATTCTGGTCCGAGCCGGTCAACGCCCTGACGAACCTCGCCTTCATCGCCGCCGGCCTGTGGGGCGTGCGCGAGGTGCGAAGGCTGGGCACCGGCACCTTCGCCGAGGTGCTGGCCTGGTGGGTGGTAGCGATCGGCATCGGCTCGACGATCTTCCACACCTTTGCCACCAAGGGCACGATCTGGGCCGACGTGTTGCCGATCGCCGGCTTCACGCTGGCCTACACGCTGTTCAACCTGCGTCGCTTCCTCGGCCTGCGATGGGGCAAGGCCATCGCCATCTTCATTGTCTTCTATGTGGTTGCCGGGGCGATAACCTTCGCCGTGCCGGACTGGCTGCGCCAGGCGTCGAACGGCACGACGGGCTATCTGCCGCCGTTCTTGGCGCTCGCCTTCTTCGGCGCGCTGGTGGCGGCCAGCGGCAATCGCGCCGGCTGGTACAATCTGGCGGGATCGGCGATCTTCGTGGTGTCCGTCATCTGCCGGATGATCGATCCACTGGTCTGCGGCAGCTTTCCGCTCGGCACGCACTTCCTCTGGCACATCTTCAACGGCCTGATGCTCGGCGTGCTTCTGGCGGCGGCGGCGCGCTTTGGGAAGCCACGGGTAGGGCAGTAGGGCAGTAGGGCAGTAGGGCAGTAGGGCAGTAGGGCAGTAGGGCAGTAGGGGGCCGACTTCCTTGCCCTACTGCCCTACTGCCTTCCCGCTAAGCGGCCAGATCGCGTAACACGTATTGCAGGATGCCGCCGTTCTTGAAGTAGTCGAGCTCGTCCAGCGTATCGATGCGGCAGATGATCGGCACGTTCTTCACCGTGCCGTCGCCATAGGTGACCTTGGCGATCATCGTCTGGCGCGGCTTGATCGTGCTCAGTCCGTCGATCTCGACCAGCTCGTCGCCTTTGAGATTAAGCGTGGCCCAGGAAGTGCCATCCTCGAAGACGAAGGGGATGACGCCCATGCCGACCAGGTTCGAGCGGTGGATGCGCTCGAAGGACTGGGCGATGACGGCGCGGACACCAAGCAGATTCGTTCCCTTGGCCGCCCAGTCGCGCGACGAGCCGTTGCCGTATTCGACGCCGGCGAAGACAACCAGCGGCACGCCTTCCCTCTTGTACTCCATCGCCGCGTCGTAGATCGATTCCTCTTCCTTCGACGGGTAGTGGATGGTGTAGCCACCTTCGCGACCGTTCTCGCCCAGCATGTGATTGCGGATGCGGATGTTGGCGAAGGTGCCGCGCATCATCACCTCGTGATTACCGCGCCTTGTGCCGTACTGGTTGAAGTCGGCGACGCCGACGCCATGGTCGGTGAGGTATTTGCCGGCCGGTGAGGCCGCTTTGATCGAACCCGCAGGCGAGATGTGGTCGGTGGTGATCTTGTCGCCGAACAGGCCAAGCACGCGGGCGCCCTTGATGTCGCCGATCTTGCCGAAACCAGCGGTCATGCCGGCGAAATAGGGCGGGTTCTGCACATAGGTCGAGTTGTCGTCCCAGGCATAGGTCTGGCCTTCCGGCGCCTTGACGTTCTGCCAGTACTCGTTGCCCTTGAAGACGTCGGCATATTTGCGGGCGAACAGCTCGCGGGTGACGTTTTTCTCGATGAACTCCTGGATCTCGGCCGAGCTCGGCCAGATATCCTTGAGATAGACCGGGTTGCCGTTCTTGTCCTCGCCGAGCGGCTCTGTCGTGAGGTCCTTGGTGACGGTGCCAGCCAGCGCATGCGCGACGACCAGCGGCGGCGACGCCAGATAATTCGCCTGCACGTCGGGCGACACACGGCCTTCGAAGTTCCGGTTGCCGGACAGGACCGCGGCAGCAATCAGGCCTTTTTCGTTGATGGTTTTCGAGATCGGCGCCGGCAGCGGGCCGGAATTGCCGATGCAGGTGGTGCAGCCGAAGCCGACCAGGTTGAAACCGATCTGGTCGAGTTCCTTCTGCAGGCCGGATTTCTCCAGATATTCGGCGACCACCTGGCTGCCCGGTGCCAGCGAGGTCTTCACCCACGGCTTCTGCCTCAAACCGAGGCGGTTGGCGTTGCGGGCCAGGAGGCCGGCGCCGATCAGCACGCTCGGGTTCGAGGTGTTGGTGCACGAGGTGATGGCGGCGATGACGACATCGCCGTGACCGAGATCATGGTCGGTGCCTTCGACCGGATAGCGCTTGTGGATCTCGGCGGCCTTCTTGTATTCGGTCTCCATCGCCTTGGCGAAGCCTTCCGGAATGCCTTCGAGCGCGACGCGGCCTTCGGGCCGCTTGGGGCCGGCCATCGACGGCACGACGGAGCCAAGTTCCAGCTCGAGCAGGTCGGTGAAGACAGGGTCGGCCGAGCCGGTGTCGCGCCACAACCCTTGCGCTTTCGCATAGGCCTCGACCAGCGCGATGCGATCCTCGCTGCGGCCAGACATTGTGAGGTAGCGGATGGTCTCACCATCGACCGGGAAGAAGCCGCAGGTGGCGCCATATTCGGGCGCCATGTTGCCGATGGTGGCGCGGTCGGCCAGCGTCATGTTGGAGAGGCCCGGGCCGAAGAACTCGACGAACTTGCCGACGACGCCCTTCTTGCGCAGCATCTGGGTGACGGTGAGCACGAGGTCGGTGGCGGTGACGCCTTCCTTGAGCTTGCCGGTGAGGCGGAAGCCGATGACTTCCGGCAGCAGCATGGAGACGGGTTGGCCGAGCATGGCCGCCTCGGCCTCGATGCCGCCGACGCCCCAGCCGAGCACGCCAAGGCCGTTGATCATCGTGGTGTGCGAATCGGTGCCGACGCAGGTGTCTGGATAGGCGGTGGTTTCGCCGTCCTCGGTGTTGGTCCACACCACCTGGCCGAGATATTCGAGGTTGACCTGGTGGCAGATGCCGGTGCCGGGCGGCACGACGCGGAAGTTGCGGAACGCCTGCTGGCCCCATTTCAGGAACTTGTAGCGCTCCTCGTTGCGCTCATATTCGAGCTCGACATTGCGGGCAAAGGCCATCGGCGTGCCGAATTCATCGACGATGACGGAATGGTCGATGACGAGGTCGACGGGCACCAGCGGGTTGATCTTCTGCGGGTCACCGCCGAGCGAGGCCATGGCGTCGCGCATGGCGGCAAGGTCGACCACGGCCGGAACGCCGGTGAAATCCTGCATCAGCACGCGGGCCGGGCGATAGGCGATCTCGACGCCGGCGGTGCCCTTGTCGGTCAGCCAGCCGGCCACCGCCTGGATCGATTCCTTGGTGACGGAGCGGCCGTCCTCGTTGCGCAGCAGGTTCTCCAGCAGCACCTTCATCGAATAGGGCAGCTGGGCGATGCCTGTCAGGCCGTTCTTCTCGGCCTCGATGAGATCGAAATAGACATACTCGGCGCCGCTTGCGGTCAGCGTGCGGCGGCAATTGAAACTGTCGAGGGATTTTGACACGTGCGATCCTTGTCTGTTCAGCCTGAAAGGGAACGGACGCCGATGGCATGCAATCACGCGCAAAGGTGCGGGTACGGCCATTTCCGCTGTCCGTTCCCAAGCAACCCGAGCCGTTCAAGGCGGCGCGTGCGCTGGTTCGGCGCTAATTCTGTTCCCGTGCCGACCGCTGGCACGGATGCACCGCATATAGAGAATTTTCTGGAATAGTTCTAGACAGTTGCAAAGCAAATTTGTGCGATGCGGCAGCTGCCGCGGCACATGGTTTTCAGGACAGGCGAGGGATGCGGCTGATCGCCGAAAATTTGGGCGGCGAACGCGGCGGCGACACGGTGTTTGCCGGCATCGGCTTTGCCCTGGAAGACGGTCAGGCGCTTGTTGTCACCGGGCCGAACGGATCAGGCAAATCGACTTTGCTGCGGGTCATCGCCAGGTTGCTGCCGGTGGCGGAAGGCAGCGTGAAGATTGAAGGTGGCGGCGAAGCGTTTCCGTCGATCGCGTCGGCCTGTCATTACCTTGGCCACCAGAACGCAATGAAGCCGGCGCTCAGCGTGGCGGAGAACCTGCGCTTCTGGCGCGACTTCAACGGCGATGGGCAACTCGGCGTCGAAGAGGCGCTTGAAACCGTCGGGCTTGGCGGCATCGGCCACCTGCCGTTCGGCTATCTGTCGACAGGGCAGCGGCGGCGGTCGGCGATCGCCAAGCTTTTGGTCAGCCACCGGCCATTGTGGCTGCTCGATGAGCCGACAGCGGGGCTGGACAAGGCTTCGGAGGGGCGGTTCGCGGGGTTGATGACGAGACATTGCGCGGATGGCGGAATGATTGTCGCGGCGACGCATCTGCCGCTTGGATTGGATGGCGCGAAGGGGTTGGTGATGGGGGAACTCCTGCCTCAACAAGGGACCGCATCCTAATGTGGTCGCTCTTCCTGCGCGACATCCGCCTCAACATCCGTGCCGGCGGCGGGGCGCTGACGGGCGTCATCTTCTTCCTCGCTGTCATCGCCACCATCCCGTTTGGGGTCGGGCCGGACCTGAAGCTGCTTGCTCGCATCGGTCCGGCGATCCTGTGGATCGGCGCGCTGCTGTCTTGTCTGCTCGGCCTCGACCGGCTGTTCCAGGCCGACCGCGAGGACGGCTCGCTCGATTTGCTGGTGCTCGGCAATGACCGCCATATGCTGGCGCTGACGGTGCTGACGAAATGCCTGGCGCATTGGGCGGGCAGCGTGCTGCCGCTGGTCATCGCGGCTCCCTTGCTCGGCCTGTTCATGAACATGGAGCCGCTCGGCATCGGCGCCACGGCGCTGACCCTTCTGGTCGGCACGCCGGCAATCACCTTCATCGGTGCTGCCGGTGCCGCCGTGGCGGTGGCGCTGCCTCGTGGTGGGCTGCTGATCTCGGTGCTGGTGCTGCCGCTGACCATCCCGGTGCTGATCTTCGGCGTTTCGGCGAGCTATGGGGCCACCGCCAATCCCGATCCGTTTCTGCAGCCCTTCCTCATTCTTGCCGCGCTGACCTTGTTTCTTAGCGTGCTGGGTCCGGTCTCGGCGGCGCTGGCGCTGCGCCACGGAACGGATTGAGTGACGTCAGGCGCGGTTTGCGCGACATCAAGGGCGGCAGCGCGGCGACCGCATAAGTTCGGAAGCCGCGGCGCGGCAGCCGATTGCGAAGCCGCCAGCACGCCGTTAAGGGAAAGCATGATCGAGCGAGGTGGAAGGATACCGTTGGGAAGAAGGATGTCGATGGAACGGCAGGCATGAGCGCGCACGCACTTTACGTGACCGCCGCCTATGGCATCACCGCCGTGGTGTTGATCGGGCTGATCGGCTGGATCCTGATAGACCAGCGGGCGCGCAAGCGCGAACTCGCCGAACTGGAAGCGGCCGGCGTGCGGCGGCGTTCCGACAAGGCGGCCAGGCCATGAGCACCGAAACGGAAACGCCGACGCCACGTCGCCGCCTGTTCGTGCTTTTGCCGCTGTTGATCTTCCTCGGCCTGGCTGGACTGTTCCTGTCGCAGCTGTTGTCGGGGCGCGATGTTTCGGAAGTGCCGTCGGCTCTGATCGGCCTGCCGGCGCCGCAAACCAACCTGCCGGCGCTGGAGGGCATCAATCTGCCCGGGCTCGATTCGAAATCCTTCGCCGGCAAGGTCACATTGGTCAACGTCTTCGCGTCGTGGTGCGCGCCGTGCCGCGAAGAGCATCCGGTGCTGCTGGCGCTGTCGCAGGACAAGCGTTTCACCATGGCGGCGTTGAATTACAAGGACCGGCCGGAAAATGCTCGCCGATTCCTCGGCGATCTCGGCAATCCGTTCCAGGCGATCGGCGTCGACGAAGCTGGCCGCACGGCGATCGACTGGGGCGTCTATGGCGTGCCGGAAACCTTCGTCATCGGCAAGGACGGCAAGATCGCCTACAAGCATGTCGGCCCGCTGACGCCGGAGACGGCGAGGGATCTCTTGCTGCCACAGATAGACAAGGCGCTGGCGGCGCGTTGATATTAAGGTGATGCCGGCCTGCAAACGGCGGCTTCCTGCACTTCCGGTGCTCACGTAGTTAAGTACGTTCCGCTCCGGTTCTCGGAAACCACCGTTTTCGTCTCGGCCTGACCTGAATCTCAGCGCACCTTGGCGGTGCGTCTTATCGGACTCGAGATCAGCCCGAGATCAGCCGTAGATCTGCTTGTGGACCTGGTAGAGCATTTCCGAGCGGTCGGCGCGCATGTCGGCCAGATCGCGGCTGGAAAAGCTGTCGATTTCGGCGACAAGGCGGTTGTAGTGCTTGCGCTTGGCAATGCTGTTGCGAGCGCGGGTCATGAGACTGTCGAGGATCATAGCAAGGTTCCTTTTGGCGCCGCATTTCGGCGGCGGTTTCTTCCTCCCTTGATCGATACGAAGCATGACATAGTAATGGTGCGTTGCAAAAAGAAGATGTTGCAATGCACCATTGCGCCCAGCGCATAGCCGGTTAATGCTGCGTTGACGTCATGCGTAGAGCCGGCAAGTGATCTGTCTTGGCTTTTTGCATGACACTGTGCGTACCCACATTGCCTTCTGTCCCGCCGGCTGGCTTGATCCGGTGTCACTGATGCCGGGAGGAAAAGCATGGCGGCCGCAGACTACTATGAAATTCTCGATCCGCGCTTCGCGCGCCTGTTCAGCGGCAACGCGCAGGTCGAGAAGCTGTTCACCGGATGCCAATGGGCGGAAGGGCCGGCCTGGTTCGCCGCCGGCCGCTATGTCGTCTGGTCCGACATCCCCAACAACCGCATGCTGCGCTACGACGAGACCGACGGTAATGTCAGCGTCTTCCGTCAGCCGTCCGGCAACTCCAACGGCAACACTGTCGACCGGCAAGGCCGGCTGGTCACCTGCGAGCATTCCGGCCGCCGCGTCAGCCGCACCGAGTTCGATGGCTCGGTCACAACCATCGCCGCCAAATGGAAGGGCAAGCGGCTGAACTCACCCAACGATGCGGTGGTGAAGTCGGATGGCTCGATCTGGTTTACCGATCCGAGCTACGGCATCGATACCGACTATGAAGGCGACAAGGCCGAGAGCGAGATCGGCGCCTGCCATGTCTACCGGGTCGACCCCGGCACCGGCGAGGTCGAAGCCGTCATCACCGACATGGTCAGGCCCAACGGTCTCGCCTTCTCGCTCGACGAGAGCAAGCTCTATGTCGTCGACACCGGCCGCACGCATGGCGCGCAGAATCCGGCGCATATGCGGGTGTTCAATGTCGGCAAGGGCGGCAAGAAAGTCTCCGGCGAAAAAATCTTCGCCGACTGTACGGCCGGCCTGTTCGACGGCTTTCGGCTCGACGAGGACGGACGCATCTGGACCAGTGCGGCCGACGGCATCCATTGCTACGATCCGGACGGCACGCTGATCGGCAAGGTCAAGGTGCCGGAAGTCACCGCCAATTGCGTGTTCGGCGGCAACAAGCTGAATTGCCTCTACATCGCCGGCACCACGTCGCTCTACATGGTGCGGCTGATGGTCAACGGCGCCAAGACTTATTGAGACCAGAGCACTGACGATCATTCGACAGTTTCGTCGAAGTGGGTCGCGAGCACGAACATCCCCGGGAGGACAAAATGCCATTCGTCAACATCCGTATCGTCAAGGAAGTGATCGCCGCCGATCCGGCGGGCAAGAAGGCGGATATCGCCAAAAAGGTCACGGCGGCCATCATGGACGCCACCGGCCTCGGCAATGACGATGTCTGGGTGGTCTTCGAGGAGGTCAATGCGCGCGACTGGTATGTCGGCAAGACCGATGTCGAGACGCTGCGAAAGGGCTAGTTCGAAGGTATGGCGGCCGCCGCTCAACGCGCGCGGATGAAAGCGGCGAAAGCATTCAGCGCATCATGCATCGCCCGCCGGTTTTCCGGCTCGGCCAGGATGGCCTCCACATCAGGCGGCTTCTTGCCGAGCAAGGCAATCTCCAGCACGTCGTCGCAAAGCGCGAACGACATGGTGCGCATGACCTCGGCCAGTGCGGCGCGGGCAAACAGCGAGCGCGGCGAGGCGTGCACCAGCATTGCGGGCTTCTCGACGGCGGCGTCGCGCGAGACCAGCCAGTCGAGGGTGTTCTTCAAACCGCCCGGCACGCCATGGGCATATTCCGGACAGGAGATGATCACGCCGTCGGCTTGAGTGACGGCGTCGATCAGTTCGGACGCCGCGGGCGGCGTCCGCTCGCCCTCATCGTCGGGGTTGAAGATCGGCAGACGGCCAAGCCCGTCATAGACGGTGACACGGCAGCCGGGCGGGGCGTTGTGCGCCAGTGCGGCGACCAGTGCCGAATTGGTGGAGGCCGCGCGCAGGCTGCCGGAAATGGCAAGGATGTTCAGCAAGGTGTGGAACCGGTCAGGACGAATCGTGGTCCCGAAAGCCTACCACATCGTCTGCTTGTAGCCGTCGTCCAGCCAGCGGTCGGTCGCCTCGGCCGAATCGGCCAGCGCCAACTGGTCGCGCAGGATCTGGCCGAGCGTCGGCAGCGTCGCGCGGTCGTACCAGGTTTCCGGCTTCCACAGATCGGAGCGCATGAAGGCCTTGGCGCAATGCATATAGGTGGCCTTAACGGTGACCACGATAACGCTTTGCGGTTCCTTGCCGTCAACGGCAAGCCGCTCGCGCAGGCCACCGTCGACGGTGATGCGGGCCTCGCCATTGACGCGCAGCGTCTCGTTCATGCCGGGAATGAGGAACAGCAGCCCGACCGAGGGATTGAGGAGGATGTTCTCCAGCGTGTCGAGCCGGTTGTTGCCGGGCCGGTCCGGAATGGCGATGGTGGTGTCGTCGAGCACGGCGGCAAAGCCCGGTTTGTCGCCCTTCGGCGTCACGTCGGCATTGCCGGCGCCGTCGGACGAGCCGATCAGCACGAACGGGCTCTTGCCAATGAAGGAACGGCAATGGCCATCGAGCAGTTTCAGCTCCTTGCGGATCGAGCCGTCGGTCGGTCGCGGCGTCTTGTAGATCGTCCTCAGCTCGTCGCGCGTGGTGACGAATTCCATGGCTCTCCCCCTAATTGCAGGCTCTACTTCCCGGCCTTCTCTTCTTTCCCGGTCTTGTCCTCAAGCGAATGGCGCAGGATCAGCGGCATCTGGCTGAAGGTGAACAGAAGCGTGATCGGCATGATGCCCCAGACCTTGAAGGTAACCCAGGCGTCGGTGGAAAAATTCCGCCACACCACTTCGTTGGCAAGGGCCAGGAACAGGAAGAACAGGCCCCAGCGGAAGGTCAGCTTGCGCCAGCCTTCGGCGTCGAGGCTGAAGGCCGAATCGAAGACATAGCCAAGCAGCGACTTGCCGAAGTAGAGGCCGCCGAGCAACACGCCGCCGAACAGCGTGTTGACGATGGTCGGCTTCATCTTGATGAAGATGTCGTCCTGCAGATAGAGCGTCAGTGCGCCGAAGATGAAGACGACGACGCCCGACACCATCGGCATGATCGGCAAGGTGCGCAACAGCAACCATGAAGCGATCAGCGCGATGGCCGTGGCGGCCATGAACAGGCCGGTGGCGACGAAGATCGGGCCGCCGAATTCGGCCAAAGCAGGGAATTTCTGCACCAGCCATTCGCCGCGCGCATTGGCGAAGAAGAAGACCATCAACGGCCCCAGCTCCAGCACCAGCTTGAGCAGCGGATTGACGCCTTCCTTCTTCTGTTTTTGCGGGTCGGACGGATCGCGTTCGAGAATGGGTGGGTTCATGGAATCTCTTTCTTACGCATGATCTGATCCAAAAAGTCTGCAACTTTCTGGGACATGCTTGCTACGCCACTCCAGCGATCGCCCTGGCGAATTCGCTTGCTGAGAAAGGTTCGAGGTCGTCGACCTGTTCGCCGACGCCGATGAAATAGACCGGCAGTTTGTGCTTTGCCGCGATCGCCACCAGAATACCGCCGCGTGCCGTGCCGTCCAGCTTGGTCATCACAAGGCCGTTGACGCCGGCGACATTGCGGAAGATCTCGACCTGGTTGAGCGCGTTCTGGCCGGTGGTGGCGTCGACCGTCTGCAAAACGGTGTGCGGCGCTTCCGGATCGAGCTTGCCGAGCACGCGGACGATCTTTTCGAGCTCGGCCATCAGTTCGGTCTTGTTTTGCAGGCGGCCGGCGGTGTCGATGATCAGCACGTCGGAGCCGGCTTCCCTGGCCTTTTCGAAGGCGTCGTAGGCGAGGCCTGCGGCATCGGCGCCGATCTTGGAGGCGATGACCGGCGATTTCGTCCGCTCGCCCCAGATCTTCAGCTGTTCGATCGCCGCGGCGCGGAAGGTGTCGCCGGCGGCGAGCATCACCGACAGGCCGCCATCGGTGAGCTTGGCGGCCAGCTTGCCGATGGTCGTGGTCTTGCCGGTGCCGTTGACACCGACCACCAGGATGACATGCGGCTTGTGCGAGAGATCGAGCTCCAGCGGCATGGCGACGTGGGTCAGCACCTTTTCCACCTCGGCCGCCATGATGGCGCGAACCTCGGTGTCCGAGACATCCTTGCCGTAGCGGCTGGCGGCCAGCGCATCGGTGACGCGCAGGGCGGTTTCCATGCCGAGATCGGCGCGGATCAGCACATCCTCCAGGTCCTGCAGCGTCTCCTCGTCCAGCTTGCGCTTGGTGAAGACGCCGGCAATGTTGCCGGTGAGCTCCTTGGACGAGCGGGCAAGCCCGTCCTTCATGCGCTGGAACCATGAACGCCTCGGCGCCGGCTCCGGCGCCTTCTGGGGCTCGGCCTTCTGCTCGACCTTCTTGGTGACGGTCACCTTGCCGGGCGCAGGAACGGGTTTTGGAGCAGGTTGCGGAATGGCCTGCGGTTCGGGCGCGATTTCGGCAATGACAGGCTGTGATTCAACAGGCGATGGCTGGCGAATGGGCGCCGGGATATCGACCGGCGGAGCTTCGGGCGCCGGCTTTATCTCCCCCTCGATGGGGGAGGTCCCGAGCGCAGCTCGGGGGTGGGGGTGACTGGCGCCGGTGCTGTCCACCCACCCCGCAGCTTCGCGTCGACCCTCCCCATCGAGGGGAGGGTGGGGCGTCGGCGCGGCCTGCGGTTCAGGCGCAATCTCGGCGAGGACCGGCTGCGTTTCGACCGGTGGAGGCTGGCGAATGGGAGCTCGGATTTCCGCCGGCGGAATCTCGGGTTCCGGCCTTGCCGGTGGAGCCTCGACCGGCGGCGCCGGCACTTCGACGGGCGCAGGTTCTGGCTGCTTCTCCGGCTGCGGCACGACCTCCGGCCGCTCCGGTCCAGGAATTTCCTCCGGTTCAGGTGCGGGAACTGGCTCGGGCGCCGCGGGCGCGGCGGGGACTTCCTCCGGCGTTGGCTCTTTGGCTGGGACCTCGGGGGCAGGAACCTCGGGCTCAACCGGCTGCGGCTCTTCAACCGGGGCAGGCTCAGGCTGGATTTCCGGC
>NZ_RZQG01000899.1:0-2338 GCF_003998635.1 Mesorhizobium sp. M7D.F.Ca.US.004.03.1.1 | reverse complement strand
GTAATGCGCGTCCGCCGCCTTCGCATCCTTGGGGAAGCGGGCAATGTGGTCGCGAAAGCCCTGCTCGGCGGTGCCATAGTCGCCCGAGAGGATGAACTGGTAGGAGTTGCGGTAGAGCTCCTCCGGGTCGTTGGTGGCGGGCAACGCCGCGACCACCGTATCGGATTTGCCGGCCTTGGCCGGGGCGCCGGTGGCTGGGGCGCTATCCTGCGCCGGCGCGGTCGCCTGCGTGTTGCCGCCGGCATCGATGACATTGCCGTTCTTGTCGACGGTGATGGTGCCGAAGGTTTTTTCCGGCGCTCCCGCACCGGGAATGACCTTGCCGGGGTCGCCATCGGGCGATTCGACGATGACGTCCTGGACCGTCTTGCCGCCTGCTGACTGATCGTTGCCGGGCGCGGCGCCGGCATCGGCCGGCGCCTTTGTTGCCGGGGCCGCTGCCACGTCGGTGTCGGTGCCGGTGGTGGCATCCGATTTCTTCTGTGCCGGCGGCTGTGCGCCTTGCGTGCCGCCGCCTTCAAGTTGCTGGAAGCGGAATTCGTTGTCTTCCTGCTGCTTGCGGATCTGCTCCTGCATCTGCAGGACCTGGAAATTGAGTTCCTCGATCTTGCCGTTCATCTGGCGCAGCTGCTCTTCCAGGCTGGTGACAGCGGCAGGATCGGACTGCACCATCTGGACCTGATCCGGCTTCTTCTTCTGGCCGAAAAGGCTGGGCAATTCGATGCTGGGCAGATGAAAGGAAAAGCCGCTGTCGGTTGGTTGCCCTGTACCGCTAGCCCCCAAGCCGCTAGCCAAGGCGGTGACGCCTGATAGGAGCAGCAGCGCAAGCGTGCCGCTCAGAACCGATCTCAAATGCATGTGCCTCTCGCCGTGATTTCGTTAGCTTGTTCGCGCCTTCCAATCAGAATGGGACCAGCCAAGCGCCCTCGGCTCATAGCAGGAGCCGAGACTTCGGCCAAATTTTGTTTCGGGCATCCGGATATGAAAAAGGCGGCCCCAGGGCCGCCTTTCACATAGATATGTTGCATTTTTGCCGCTAGACCGCCGCGCGTTCTTTTGACGCGCTGGTCGGCTGCACGATGCCTCAGGAACCGGCGCCGCTGAGCGTGGTGACCGCACGGCGATTCTGCGACCAGCAGGAGATGTCGTCGCACACCGCGACCGGACGTTCCTTGCCGTAGGAAATGGTCTTGAGACGGCTGGCCGAGACACCCTTGGCGACGAGGAAGTCGCGGGTGGCGGCAGCGCGGCGGGCGCCGAGCGCCAGATTGTATTCACGTGTGCCGCGTTCGTCGGCATGGCCTTCGACGACGATGGCATACTGCTTGTACTGGTTCAGCCACTGCGCCTGGCGAGCCAGGGTCGTCTGCGCGTCGGCACGGATCGAGGTCGAGTCCGTATCGAAGAAGATTCGGTCGCCGATGTTGACGGTGAAGTCCTGCGCCGATCCGGGTGTTGCGGCACCCGCGCCATTGAGGCCGAGATCAGCCGCGTTGTTCGGCGTCTTCTTCGAGGCGCAACCCGCGATGGCGAGCATCGCCACCAGCGCGATCATGACCGGGTTTCTGGTAAGTGCTGCGATACGGCCCATGCCGCCTCTCCTTCGTATTTCGAGTGATCGTATTCGAGTGATTTCGTTGATCACCCAGTAACCACGTTTGGGTTAACCGGCATTCAAGAAACACGGTTAAAATTTGGTTTAGGCTGCCCGTCCGCAGCCGTTCGGCTATGGGCCACAGTTGGCGCGGACCCTAGGCGGAAATGCGGCCAAAACGCGACCAATGCATGGAAAAGGGGCCGAAACGGCCCCTTTTCAGTATGTGTTGCAATCCAGCCGAACCTATTCCAGCAGCGGCGACCAGGCCGGGTCCGAAGCGAAGTTCGCCGTCGGGATCGATTGCTCGTTACGCCCGGTAAGATCGACCGAAACCAGTTTGGGCCCACCGGCGGAATCGCGGAAGAACATCAGCACGCGGCCGTTCGGCGCCCAGGTCGGCCCCTCCTGCTGGAAGCCGGAGGACAGGATGCGCTCGCCCGAACCATCGGTCTTCATGACGCCGATCTGGAATTCGCCGCCAGTCTGCTTGGTGAAGGCGATGAGGTCGCCGCGCGGCGACCATACCGGCGTCGAATAGACGCCGTCGCCGAAGGAGATGCGGGTCTGGCCCGAGCCGTCGGCGCCCATGACGTAGATCTGCGCGCGGCCGCCACGGTCGGAGGTGAACACCACCTTGCTGCCGTCGGGCGAATAGGACGGCGAGGTGTCGATGGCGGTCGAGTTGGTCAGGCGCGTCGTTGAACGACTGCGCAGGTCCATGGCGAAGATGTTGGAATTGCC
>NZ_RZQG01000898.1:0-2343 GCF_003998635.1 Mesorhizobium sp. M7D.F.Ca.US.004.03.1.1 | reverse complement strand
ATCTGGGTGTCGTTCTTGTTGCCTGCGGCGAAGAGCGAGCGGATCGGGCGGTCTATGGGGCGGGAAACCAGCGTTTCCTTCTCGCTCGGACGGCCTTCACGCTTGAAATAGCCACCCGGGATCTTGCCGGCGGCGTAGGTCTTTTCCTGGTAGTTGACGGTCAGCGGAAAGAAATCGAGGCCGGGCTTCGGCTCCTTCATCGAAACGACGGTGGCGAGGACCTTGGTCTCGCCGTAGGTGGCGAGCACAGCGCCGTCAGCCTGGCGCGCGATCTTGCCGGTTTCGAGGATGAGCGGACGGCCGCCCCATTCGATTTCCACTTTGTGGTGATTGAACATGTCTTGTCCTTAATATGAGGAAAGGGCCGCGCCGTTTCACGGTGCGCGGATGCCCTTTCCCTGGCTTCCTTTCTCGGGCAGCCACGGGCAAGACAACGGGAAGCTCGGGTAATTTCGGCGCGGCGAGCGCGCGCGAGCGTCCTGCAATCCTGCCCCATGACCGTCCATGGGCGGTTTCGAGTGCCCTCTGCACGATCGAAACCGGGTCTGGCCAGCCGATACGACTGGCAGAATGCGCGACCGGCGGGCTCTCCGAAGAAAGCCCGCCGGTCAATTCGTCAACGGCGCAGACCGAGCTTCTCGATCAACGTCTGGTAGCGCGCGTCGTCCTTGCGCTTGAGATAATCAAGCAGGCTGCGGCGCTGGGAGACGAGGGCGAGCAGACCACGGCGGGAATGGTTATCCTTCTTGTGGTCCTGAAATGGTCGGTCAGGTTCTTGATGCGCTCGGAAAGGATGGCCACCTGGACTTCCGGAGACCCGGTGTCGCCCTTGGCGGTTGCGAATTCACCCATCAATTCCTGTTTGCGCTCGGCAGTAATCGACATCGTGTTTTTCCTTATCTGTTTGAGGAAACGGGTCGCCCTCAGCCGGGATGTCGTCCAGCAGGGGCCGGTGCAAGCAAAGCGTCTTAGCGCTATGCTGCGGCGCATATAGTGCAATTCCCCGGAAAACACCAGCCCAATTCACAAGCCGGCTTTTCAGGCCGAAATGGCCTGATTTATCCTTGTCAGAGCCATTTCTTCCATTTGAAGAAGGCGATCAACCCGAACGCGACAAGCGCCATGAACAGCAGCGACAAGGGATAGCCGTAATAGGCCTTCAGTTCCGGCATGTTCCAGGGCGAAGACTCCGGATCGAAATTCATGCCCCAGATACCGACCAGGAAGGTGAGCGGCATGAAGATGACCGAGACAATGGTGAGATAGCTGATGACGTCGTTGGTGCGCGCCTGGCTCAGCGACAGATGCATCTCGATCAGGCCGGTCAGCATGTCGCGCTGGGTTTCGACCAGTTCGATCAGCCTGAGCGAATGGTCGAGCGTGTCGTTGAGAAAGATCTTGGTTTCCGCCTTCACATAGGGCACGTCGTTGCGGATCAGCGTCGCCAGCGCATCGCGCATCGGCCACAGCACGCCTTTCAGCACATTGGCATCGCGCCGCAATTCATGCAGCTGCCGCATCTGATGCTTGTGCGTCGAATGCAGCATCTCGTCCTCGATGCTGTCGACCAGCTCGCCAGCCGCCTCGATCGGCGGAAAATAACTGTCGACGACGGCATCGATCAGCGCATAGGCGAGATAGTCGGCGCCCCGCGCACGCAACCGGTTGGGCGCCGAGCTTTCGATGCGCTTGCGTACGGGATCGAACGGATCGCCTTCACGTTCCTGAAAGGTGACGACGAAGTTTTTGCCGAAGAAGACGGCAATCTGCTCATAGCGGTGCGACGTGACATCGTCGATCATCCTGACGACGACGAAGGCATGGTCCTCGAAGAAATCGACCTTCGGCCGCTGGCCGGTGTTGACGACGTCCTCCAGCGCCAGCGGATGCAGGCTGAAAATGCGGCCGATCTCCTCGATCAGCGGAATGTTGGCGAGGCCGGTGCAGTCGAGCCAGAGGACCGGCCATTTGTCGCAATGAGTGTTGAGGTCGTCGATGCTGGCGTTTTCGATGGTCTTGAATTTCTGCGGCGAGATCAGGGTCAGCCTGAGTTCGCTGCGCCGCGCCGAGGGGTCGGCGATCAGCGTGCCGGGCGACGCACCGACCGGCGGCCGCCTTGTTTTCACCGGCGCCCGCTTCTTGATCGCCTCAGCCTTTGCCATGTGCCCCTCGCGCGAGTCCCGGCTCGACATTAGAGCAGTTCACCGTTTCACGGAAACGGCGAACCACTCTAACTCTTTGTTTTGACGCAATTCCGAACGGAAAACCGTTCACACTTTTCCTGGAATTGCTCTAGACGACAGGGGTCAGCCGGCAAAGACCCGTTTGGGCTTGAACATGCCT
>NZ_RZQG01000897.1:0-2349 GCF_003998635.1 Mesorhizobium sp. M7D.F.Ca.US.004.03.1.1 | reverse complement strand
AGCCGAAATTGCCCTGTCCGTCGATCAACGGCACGCGCAGCGACCAGTCCTGCGCCATGCGCACCAAGGCGTCATAGATGGAAGCGTCGCCATGCGGATGGTATTTACCCATCACGTCGGCGACCGGACGCGCCGACTTCACATATTTGCGGTTCCAGTGGTAACCGCTCTCATGGGCGGCGAAGAGAATGCGGCGATGCACCGGCTTCAGGCCGTCGCGCACGTCGGGCAGAGCGCGGCTGACGATCACGCTCATGGCGTAATCGAGATAGGAACGCTGCATCTCCTCGACGATGGATATCGGCTCGATGCCGGTGGGGCCGCCGTCGGCGCCGCGCGGTGTCTTCTGGTCGGTCAAATCGGATCACAATCTAATCAGGAATCACTTGGTGCTTATATAGGAAGCAAGGCTGAAACTCCAACATGTCAGGCACTTTTCCAGTGTCATTTTTGGTGGTAATTTCAAATGGATACCACTGATTGCGACGATATGGCCAAGGCGGTTTTCGCCGCACCAAGGCAAAAGCCTGCAATGGACCGTTTTCCCCTGCGAAAGCCGCGAGCGCGATGAATTGGACCCCGTGGCTGCCTTTGCGAGCACTGAGCGGTTGGCGACCGCAGGATCTCAACAGAGATATCGTCGCGGGCGTGACACTGGCGGCGATTGCCATTCCCGAACAGATGGCAACGGCCCGGCTGGGCGGCTTTGCTCCTGAAATCGGTTTCTTTGCCTTTGTTGCCGGTTCGGTGGCATTTGCCCTGTTCGGGGCCAACCGGCATCTCTCATCCGGCGCGGATTCGACCATCACGCCCTTGTTTGCCGGTGGCCTCGCGATGCTCGCGGCATCCGGGTCGCCGCATTATCTGGCGCTGGCAGCCATGCTGGCGCTGATGGTCGGGCTGATTGTGACGCTAAGCGGTGTCTTTCGCCTTGGCTGGATCGCCGACCTTTTGTCGGTGCCGGTCACGACAGGATTCCTGGCCGGTATCGCCGTCCATATCATCGTTTCGCAATTGCCCGGACTGCTCGACCTGCCCTCCGAGAGCGGTGAAACCTTGCGGCGCGTCGGTGAGATTGCCGGCAATCTCCATCTGACCAATCCCTGGAGCCTCGCGCTCGGTCTTGGCGTGTTCGCGATCGTGTTCTGCGCCGACCGGATCAGCGCCCGTATCCCCGGCGCGTTGATCGCCATGGTGCTCGCCACCATCGCGGTTGCCGTCTTCGGCCTTAAGGACCGCGGCGTCGAGGTGCTCGGCGCCTTGCCCAACGGCCTGCCACAGACCGGCCTGCCGCATGCCAGCCTCGACGATGTGCAGGCGCTGTTTCCACTGGCGCTGCTGATCGCCATCGTCGTCATGGTGCAGACGGCGGCCACCTCCCGTTCCTTCGCGCCGCAGCAGGGCGAGGCTCCCGACGTCAATCGCGATTTCGTCGGCGTTGGCGCCGGCAGCATCCTATCGGGCCTGTTCGGCGCCTTTGCCGTCAATGCCAGCCCACCGCGCACCGCAATCGTCGCCCAGTCGGGCGGCCGCTCGCAATTGTCCGGCCTTGTTGCCGCGGCCATCGTGCTGGCGCTTGGTGCTTTCGGTGGCGGCCTGCTTGCCGATGTTCCGCAGGCCGCCCTTGCCGGTGTCCTTTTGTTCGTTGCGCAGCACATTTTGCGCTGGAAGGTGTTCGCCAATGTCTACCGGCAGGCGCCGGTCGAATTCGTCTTGATCCTCATCACCATGGCGGCGATCGTCGTGCTGCCGATCGAGACTGGCGTGGCGATCGGCATCGGCCTGTCGCTGCTGCACGGAATCTGGAGCGCGACCCGTACGCAGCCGATCGAACTGGAACAGGTGCCGGGCACTTCGGTGTGGTGGCCGCCCGGTAATCCGGCTGTCGGCGAACAGCTCCCCGGTGTGCTGGTCGCGGCGTTCCAGGCGCCGCTGTCTTTCGTCAATGCCGACCGTTTCAAGCGTGGCCTTTGCGATCTCATCGACGCCCGGAACGAAACCGTGAAACTGGTCGTGCTCGAGGCCAGCAACATCGTCGAAATCGATTACACCGCCGCGCAAGCCCTGATCGACACCATCCTCCATTGCCGGCAGTCGGGCGCGATGTTTGCCATCGCGCGGCTAGAATCCGTGCGTGCGCAGGCGGCACTGGCGCGGTTCGGCATTGCTGAAATGGTCGGCACGCAGCGCATATTCCACAGCGTCGACGCGGCAATTAAGTCACTTGGTCTGGGGAAACAGCAGCAGCAAGAACAGGATGGAATGCCATGATTGACCCCCGAGAACCCATTGTCACGCCGGTTCCCGTCGAGGAACTGAGGCCGACGCAGATAACGGTCGGCATGAGAG
>NZ_RZQG01000896.1:0-2355 GCF_003998635.1 Mesorhizobium sp. M7D.F.Ca.US.004.03.1.1 | reverse complement strand
GCCCAAAGCTATGGCGGGACCACTTTGCTCAGTCCCACCTATAGGGACAATGATCGTCGTCGTCCCGGCAGCGACCAGATCGCGCAGTTCGGTCCAGGTATGGTCTTCAAGAAAGACCGACGCATTGGCGGCGTTCGCTGCCGACGCAAGACCCGACAGAAAGCAAAGGGCAATCACGGTGCTTGCGAAAGTGAAACCGTGTCGTGCGATCATTCCAGCCTCTAGATCCTACGCGGCATCCGAGCGCCCATGCCGGTCTGCCGATTTGCGCAATTTGTGTGAATGGCAGGGGTCTCGGCAAGGCGCCTGCCCATCCAGCCGCAGAAGTTCGAGATCATGGTCTACCGCCGCCCCAGCAAACTCTTCATGCGGTTGCGCAGCAAACGGGCCATGTTGCGGGTTTCGCGGTAGAGATGCAGCTGCGAGGCGGCCTGGCGGGTCAGGCGGTCGGCGTCCGGCGTCAGGCCGATCACCAGCGTGCCCATCGGCTTGCGCTCGGCCCATAGCCGGCTCATCACCGGATGGTCGGGCACCGCGCAGGAATCGGTCATCATGATGTTGGGATCGTCGAGATGCTGCCTGGTCACCTCGATCATCAGCAGCGTGCCGGGCGAATAGCTGGCCAGCGTCTCGTCATAGGCCGTCTTCCAGGTGTAGGCCACGCCGGCTTCGACGAAGACGATCAGACAAGCGATTGTGCGGCCGTCGAGCGTCAGCGAATGGATGCGGCACATGTCCTGCTCGGCCAGCCGGTGCACGGCCTCGCGGGCGAAGGCGGCGCGGTAACGATCGATCGCCATGGCGGTGCGTTCGCGACCCTTCCAGCCGGCCGCTTCCAAGGTCAGGAAGCCTTCGATGGCGTGGCGGATGTCGTCGGGGCCGCGCGCCACGACATGCTCAAGCTTGCCGAGGTCGCCAAGGCGCCGTTTCAGGCGGCGGAACTCGCGATAATGGTGTGCGCGCAGCGAGGCCTTCAGATAATCATCGCCATCGAGCTCGCTCTCCAGCGCCGGGCGCTGGGTCTGGCCGGTGGTGACCAGCATCAGGCCGCGCGTCTCGGCCACGGTGGCAAGCAGGCTCGCCACCGGGCCATCGAGCCGGATGTCGGGCAGGACGAACACTTTCGGCAGCTTGAGATGCGGGCGCGACAGCATCGAGAAGAAGTCCTCGATGACACCGACCGGATCGTCGCGGTCGACCAGCGGTGTGCCGAGCGGGCCGAACGGGCTCGACCATGTGCGCATCACCGGCACGCCGAGCGGCACCACCGGCCGTTCCACCGAGAACGGCACCAGAAGGCGCAGCCGGTTGCGGTATTCGTCGCCGTCGCGGATGACCGCCAGCCGCACCTCGCGATCCTCCAGCCGCGGCATGGCTGGCGCCAGGAAGCGCGGGTTGAAGAAGACGTTGGGCTCGACCGTGCGGGCGCAGAGATAATCCAGTTCCTCGACCAGGTCGAAGCCGGCTGATGCCGGGTAGATTGCGAGCTTGCGCTCGGGCCGGTTGTTGGCGAGGATCTCGATATGGGCCGGGTCGGCGTCACGGGCCAGCCCGGCAAGGCCGGACACCATGGCGCCGGCGGTGCCGCCGCTGGTTTCCTCAAGCAACGGGATGGCGGCCATCACGCGGCTCCTTTCGCAGGCACGAAGATGAGCATGACGATGCCGAGCTTGCGCCACACCGTGAAGGACAGCGCGCTGGCTTCGAAGATCATGGCAAAGGCGGTGGCCATGGCTGCACCCCACAGGCCGAACATCGGGATCAGCACCACGTTGAGGGCGATGTTGAAAGCCAGCGTCATGGCATAGACGGCGGCACAGATGTTCTGGTTGCCGCTCATGGTCAGCAGGCTTTCGCAGGGGCCGACAGCGGCCCGCGCCACGACGCCGAAGACGAGCAGGAACAGCAAGGGATAGCCGCTGCTGAATTCAGGGCCGAACAGCACCAGCATCGGCTCGCCCAACGCCAGCACCAGCAGCGCCATCAAGAGCGAGGGCCAGAACGTCCACGACACCGTCTCGCGGGCAAAGGCGGCGAGCCTTTGCGGGTCGCCATGGGTGAACTGCGCATAGCGCTGGGCAACGCCGGCCTTGACGGCGAAATAGACGAAATGCACCAGCGCCAGCGTCTTCACCGTGGCGAAATAGACGGCGACGTCGTTGGGATCCATATAGGCGCCAACCATCAGCACGTCGGCATTGGTGAGCAGGAAGAAGAAGCTCTCGACCAGGAAGATCGGCAGCGAGACGATGAACCATTGCGCGAAATGCACCTTCATCGGCCCCGCCGGGATCTGCCTTTCCATACGCTGGGTGACGCCGATGAGCTGGCCAAGCGTGGTGACATAGGTAGCCG
>NZ_RZQG01000895.1:0-2355 GCF_003998635.1 Mesorhizobium sp. M7D.F.Ca.US.004.03.1.1 | reverse complement strand
CCGCCGCGTCGTGTGCGCCAACCCCGCCTATCTGGCCGAGCATGGCACGCCGACGACCCTGGAAGATCTCGGAACACACAGCTGCATCACCTTCGAGAGGCTTGCTTCCGCCACCACCTGGAGCTTCACCAGGGGCAAGGCCGAAATCCCGATTCAGGTTCGCTCACGGCTTCAGGTCAACACCGCCGAAGCGGCCATCGATGCAGCGATTGCCGGCGTCGGGCTGACACGGGTGCTTTCCTACCAGATCGAAGCCGCACAGCGGTCCGGCACGCTGCGCGTCCTGCTGCAGGAGTTCGAGCCAAAGCCATGGCCGGTAAGCCTGGTGCATGCAGGCCACGGCCTGCTGCCGGTCAAGCTGCGCGCATTCCTCGATTTTGCCGCCCCACGCCTGAAGGAGCGATTGGCGCGACTGATGTAGCGGAATCGGGCCGCTCGCCGATCGACGGATCGCTCATCTTCGCCGATCAGAGCGCCCGACGGCCATTTCCTTTTTCCCCGCGCTTGGTGTAACCAACGCTCACCTCCTGACCGGGCCTCCCCCAATGCTCTATTTCAGATCACTGACGTTCAATTTCGTCTTCTACGTCAACCTGATCGTCCAGATGATCCTCTGGACCCCCTATTACTTCCTGTCGCCCCGTCACCGCGCCTGGTTCGTGCCGAAATTCTGGTCGCGCACCTCGATGTGGCTTTATGACAAGATCGCCGGAACGAAGAACGACATCACCGGCCAGGAAAACCTGCCCGAGGGCTCCTTCATCCTGGCGCCAAAGCACCAGTCGTTCTGGGATGCGATCGCCTTCTTCCCCTTCCTTCAGGACCCGCTCTACATCCTGAAGCGCGAGCTGACCTGGATCCCGTTCTTCGGCTGGTACATCATGAAGATGCGCATGATCCCGGTTCATCGCGGCAGCCGCTCTAAAGCGCTGAAGGCCGTGGTCGCTGCAACCAAGGAGGAGATGGCCCGCAACCCTCGCCAGCTCATCATCTACCCCGAAGGTACAAGACGCGCGCCGGGCGACGAGCCGGCCTACAAATATGGCATCGTCGAAATCTATGCGCAGCTTGGCATTCCGGTGGTGCCGGTTGCCCATGTCGCCGGCCTCTATTGGCCACGCCGCAAATTCCTGCGCTATCCCGGCACCATCAAGGCGCGCTTCCTGCCGCCGATTCCACCGGGACTGAGCAAGGACGAATTCATGGCCCGGCTGATCGGTGAGACCGAGGCTGCCTGCGACCAGTTCCTGATTGATGCGGCGCGCGGCCCGAACCCACCTGCCTTGCCGCCGACAGCGATGAAAAGGCTGCAAGAGTTGGACGCGGCTGCAAGAACCAAAGTCTGAACCGGAAGTCTCCGGCCGGCAGGTCTCAACCGAACACGGCCAGCGCAGTGGTCAACACCAGCGTCGCGGCAAAGACCAGATTGATGACCCGCGAAGCCGCCGGCCGGCGCAGGAAGCGCGCGAAAGCTGCCCCCGCGACAAGCCACAGAGCGTGGATGGCAACGATCATCAGGGCAAGAGCCGCCAGCTTCAGCCATAGACCAAGCTCAGCGGCGCCCTGTTTCGACGAGGCACCGGCAAACACGGCGGCGATCGCCACATAGGCCTTTGGATTGGCGACCGCGAGAAGAAACCCAGCCAGCCATGTTGGGCGCGAAGCTTCGGCGGCACGTGCTGCCAAGGGCGGGGCCGTGGCGATCTTGAAGGCGAGATAGAGGATGTAGGCGGCGGACGCGACAGCCAGCAACGGCGCCAGCTTCGGCATCGACGAGAGCACCGCCATAACCCCCGTCGCGACGACCAAAAGCACGGCGATCGTGCCCAGGATGATCCCCCAGGCATAGCCCAGCGAATGGCGCAAACCGAAGGCCGCACCGGCCGCGGTCACGCTTATCGTTGCCGGCCCCGGGCTGCCCATGACAACGGCGGAGGCAAGCACCAGCGCGAGCAGCTGGCGCCAAAAGTCCGGCTGCGAAGGAAGCGGCTCAGTCATCTCACCCTCTGCCTTGCCCCGTGCGAAGGAGGCTATGGCAAGACAAGAGGGTCGTCTTGGACGTTCGTGCGAGGAGCGGCCGCCGAAAACGTCAGCCGCTCGCTTTGTCGAGTTCGGCCATGTCGGCGCCGCTCAGTTTCAGTGACGCCGCCTTGATCAGGCTGTCCATCTGCTCGGGCTTGGTCGCACTGGCGATCGGCGCGGTAACGCCTGGCCGCGCGATAACCCAGGCAAGCGCCACCTCCGCCTGCTTGGCCGAATGCCTGGCGGAAACCGCGTCGAGGGCTGCAAGGATGCGCATGCCGCGCGCGTTGAGGTAGTCTTTCACCCCACCGCCACGCGGGCTTTGACCGAGAT
>NZ_RZQG01000894.1:0-2357 GCF_003998635.1 Mesorhizobium sp. M7D.F.Ca.US.004.03.1.1 | reverse complement strand
CGACGGTGCCGCTGCCAGCCTTGGGCACGCCGGGCAGTTCGATCCGCTGCGAACCCAATTTTGCCGTCTTGCCGTCGATCGCCACCGGCATGACGTTCATGCCGGGCGAGCCGATGAAATAACCGACAAAAGTGTGGCGCGGCCGTTCGAATAGTTCGGCCGGCGTGCCGATCTGGACGATACCGCCATCATACATCACCACCACCTGGTCGGCGAAGGTCAACGCCTCGGTCTGGTCGTGGGTGACGTAGACCATGGTGTAGCCGAACCGGCGGTGCAGCTGCTTCAGCTGCGAGCGCAGCACCCATTTCATATGCGGGTCGATAACGGTCAGCGGCTCGTCGAACAGGATGGCGTTGACATCCGAGCGCACCAAGCCGCGGCCGAGCGAGATCTTCTGCTTCTGGTCGGCGGTCAGGCCCCTCGCCTTCTTCTTCGCCCAGGACGCCAGATCGATCATCTCTAGCGTCTCGCGCACCTTGCGGTCGACATCTGCTTCCGGCACGCCGCGGTTGCGCAGCGGGAAAGCCAGATTGTCGTAGACGGTCATGGTGTCGTAGATGACCGGGAACTGGAACACCTGCGCGATGTTGCGCTCCTGCGTCGACAAATTGGTCACGTCCTTGCCGTTGAACAGCAACTGGCCGTGTGAGGGGTGCAGCAATCCCGAAATGATGTTGAGCAGCGTGGTCTTGCCACAGCCCGAGGGCCCCAGCAGCGCATAGGCGCCGCCGTCCTCGAAGACGTGATGCACTTCCCTGAGCGCGAAATCGGAATCCTTCTGCGGGTTGGGCAGATAGGAATGCCTGACATGGTTGACGTCGATGCGCGCCATCTCTTTCCCCTCAAGCCGCCAGCTTCGGCGCGCTCACGGCGCGGCCGTGCTCGTCGAAAACCATGATGTGGCGTGGATCGATGAACACCTCGACCACTTCGTCAGGCTCGAAATCGCGAATGCCGTGGGTCAGCATGACCCAGCGCGCATCGGCGAAATCGAGATGGATGAAGCTCTCCGACCCTGTGATCTCGGTGATCGTCACCTTGGCCCGTACCGGCACCGCCGCCGCGTTGGGCCGCTCGAGCGACAGATGATGCGGCTGAAAGCCGATCGTATAGATGGCGTCGGCAATGCCGGAGAGCTCGGCTGGCACCGGCAGGTTGACGCCACCCTCGAGCAGGAAATCCCGGCCCTTCTTGGCGAGCACGATGGTGTTGAGCGGTGGATCGGAAAACGTCCTGGCCGTCACCAGGTCGGCCGGCTTGCGGAACACCTCGATGGTCTGTCCGAACTGGGTGATGCGTCCTTCGGAAAGCGTGGCGGTGTTGCCGCCGAGCAGCAGGGCTTCGTGCGGCTCGGTCGTTGCATAGACGAAGATGGTGCCAGCGGCGGCGAATATCCTGGGCAACTCGGCGCGCAGCTCTTCGCGCAATTTATAGTCGAGATTGGCGAGCGGTTCGTCGAGCAGGACCAGGCTGGCGTTCTTGACGATGGCGCGCGCCAGTGCGGTGCGCTGCTGCTGGCCGCCGGACAGGCTGAGCGGCGTGCGGTCGAGATAGGGTGTCAGCTTGAGAAGTGCGGCGGCATCGCGCACTTCCTTGTCGATCTTGGCCTGATCGGTGCCGGCCACCCGGAGCGGCGAAGCGATGTTCTCATAGACGGTCATCGCCGGATAGTTGATGAACTGCTGGTAGACCATGGCGATCTTGCGCTTCTGCACCGGCACGCCGGTGACATTCTGGCCGTCGAACCAGATCGAACCGGAGGTCGGCACATCGAGGCCGGCCATCAGCCGCATCAGGCTGGTCTTGCCGGAGAGCGTAGGTCCGAGCAGGACGTTGAGCGAGCCGTGCTGGAGCGTCAGCGACACGTCGCTTATATGCTCGACCGCACCAACCGTCTTGGTGACGTTTCTCAGTTCCAGCATGACGCCTCCTCCCAGGCCTTCTGCATCAGCTCAAACCCCTCTTCATTCGGCAGCCGCGACATGGCGCCGGCTTATACCGCGCATGAATTCATCGAGCGCCGCCACCTGCTCGCGGCTGAGATGCAGACCGCGCTTGGTCCGGCGCCACAATACATCTTCTGATGTGACCGCCCATTCGTTTTGAACGAGATAGCGCACCTCGGCCTCGTAAAGATCAGCGCCGAAGTTACGGCCGAGATCAGAATTCGATTTGGCTAGCCCCAACAGCATCCTTGCGCGGGTGCCGTAGAGCCTGGTCAGCCGGCGGGCCAAGCGCGCGTCGAGGAACGGGTAGGCGGTTTTCAGTTTCGCCACCTCGGCATCGAAACCGGTGGCCGGGAAATCGCCGCCCGGCAGTGGCGCGTTTGCCGTCCATGGCTTGCCGCGCTTGCC
>NZ_RZQG01000893.1:0-2371 GCF_003998635.1 Mesorhizobium sp. M7D.F.Ca.US.004.03.1.1 | reverse complement strand
CGAGATGCGCAGGATATCGCGATAATCGGCACCGGGTATCCGGATGTCGGCTGTCTGTGGAAACATGGCAATGTATTGGGCATTGCCGAGCACCAGTTTGCCATCCCCGTCGAACATCACCAGGCCGTCGGCCATATGCGTCAAGGCGTCCGCCAGCCGGACACGGCTTTCAGCCAGTTCGTCCTCCAGTTGCTTGCGCGTGGTGATGTCGCGATTGTGCGTGATCAGCCCGACGATGGTTCCGCTGTGATCCCGGAACGGCGCTTTCAGCGTCGACAGCCAACCGTCGGGTCCGTCTTCGTGATGAAGGCGCTGCTCGATGGTGGAGGGTACGCCGCCCGCGAGAATGGCGAGCTCGTCCTCGTGGAATTTCCGGGCTGTTTCCTGCGGATAGAAATCGAAATCGGTCTTGCCGATCAGCGCCTTGGCATCCACGGCGCGCATCAGCCTTGCGGTAGCCGGATTTGCGGCGATAAACCGGCCCTCCAGATCCTTGACATTGAGGCAATCGGGCAGAGCCTCGACGACCGCCTTGTAGATGCGCCGCGATTGCAGTGCCTCGATGCGGCGGCGTTCCTGGTAGAGCGCAAGTCCCGACAGCATGATCGAAAGAAAGATCAGCAGCGACGTCGGCAGCGCCACTTGCGGCAGCACCGTCTGCATGATCTCCCGTGGCAGGGCGAGCAGGCCGAGCGGCGAGCCGGCGGCGGCCGTTGCGGCCAGGATCAGGATGTCGACCCGGCCGGGCGCGCGGCCGCGCAGGGCGAGATGGCCGGCAATACCGATCAAGGTGGCGATGGCGATCCCCATGGCGCCGGCGAACACGCCGATACCGCCTTCATGGAAACGGAACGCGACGGCGGCCAGCCCAGCGATGACACAGGCCACGGGACCGCCGAAGAAGCCCGCCAGTGCGATCATCGTGCCGCGCAGATCGACGAAGAGGCCGGGCTGCAACTGCATCGGCGTCAGCATCAGGATGACGGCGCCGGCCCCCATCAGTAGGCCGAAAGCCGTCGCCCGCGTCAAAGCCGCCCTGCGGTCCAGCCACACATGGGTGTGGATCCAGACGGAAACGAACATCGCTACGACGGCGAGATTGGCCAGCAATTCGGACCAGGGTGAACCCATGCTTCACGCGTCCATTGGTGCGTCGGCCACAGGCGACGCGGCCCTTGTGGATACGCCCCGCAAGAAAACAAAGGGTTACGGCGCGGGTTTGGATTGTCGCGATATCCGCATAAGGCATAAGAGTGCGTGGCCGGGCCAATAACCTGTTCGCTGCTTCCATTCTTTCGGCCCAGCGCTACCTTGGACTGAGCCTGAGCTTTCAAAACCCCTGACATGAGAAACCGCATGAAGCCGCAAATCATCTGCCATATGCTGGCATCCCTTGACGGCAGCCTCCACCCCAGCCGCTACACCAACAGCCCCGACGGCAGCCGGGCCGAGTGGTCAAGCCTCTATGAGCACATCCACAACGACCTCGCGGCTGACGGCTGGATCGTCGGGCGTGTCACCATGGCCGAGATGAGCAAGGCCGGCGCGCATCCGCCGGCCAAAGCCGGCAAGGTCGACCGGCCCTATCATTTCGCGCAAATGGGTGCGGGCAGCTATGCCGTGGCGCTCGATGCCTCGGGCAAGCTTCACTTTTCCAAACCGGACATCGGCGGCGATCATGTCGTGGTGCTGCTCGGGCATGCCGTGGCCGACAGCCATCTGGCAGAACTTACCGCCGACGGCGTTTCCTATATCGTCGCGGAAACGGCGGACATGGATCTCGCCGCGATGCTCGAGGCGCTCGGACGTGAACTCGGCATCCGAAGGCTGCTGCTCGAGGGCGGCGCCGGCATCAACGGCTCCTTCCTCGCGGCCGGGCTTGTCGATGAGCTGAGCCTTCTCGTGGCGCCTGCCATTGATGGGCGCGCAGCAAACCAGGCCTTCGTCGAGTTCGGCGAGAGCGGCCTGGCGGGCAAGACGCAATTGTCTCTGAAGAGCTGCGCGGCGCTGGCGCATGGGCTCGTCCATCTGCGCTACGCAGTTACTCCTGGATGATGCGCTCGTACAAAAAGGGTCGGCAATCTGACTGAGATTACCGACCCTATATCGTCCGCTTCAGCGCCGAGGTTTCAGCCCGTCAATCGGCGTATCGCATGGCGTCGAGATCGGCGATCAGCGTCGGGCCGGTCGGGTGCCAGCCCAGCCGTGCCTGGGTCAGTGCGCTGGAGGCCGGCAGATCCATCGGCGCGAACATCGCCATCCAGCCGAAATGCTCCGCCGCCTTTTCCGGCGCGATGGAAACGACCGGCAATTTCAGGCCCCGGCCAAGCGCCTCGGCGATTGCACGCATCTCGACACCTTCCTCGCCGAC
>NZ_RZQG01000892.1:0-2371 GCF_003998635.1 Mesorhizobium sp. M7D.F.Ca.US.004.03.1.1 | reverse complement strand
ACCTTCGACGATGGCCCGCTGAACGGCACAAGCAACATCCTCGATGTGCTGGAAGCCGAGCAGGTTCCGGCGACCATGTTCATGGTCGGCATGCACGCGCAGGCGAGCGCCGGCAACAGGGCGCTCGCCCAACGCGCCAAGCAGCTTGCGCTGGTGACGCTCGGCAACCACAGCTACAGCCACGCCAACAACCGCTACCAGCATTTTTACGCCGACACCGAAGGCGTCGTCGCCGACATGATGCGGGCAAACGCGGTGCTTGGCTTGAAGCCGATGGTGCATGCGCGGCTGCCGGGACGCGACGTGTTCAGGCTGCCCTCCATGTCGAAGAACGACACCTCGCTTGGCCTCGCCCAGGAGGGGCATGAAGAGCCCGACTACGAGTTTGTCGCGGCCTCAGGCTTCTATCTCTACGGCTGGGACCACGAATGGGTGCACAAGGACAGCGGCGAACCGGTGCAGAGCGTCGACCATCTGGTCAGCGAGATCGACCACCTCTTCGGCTATGGCCGCTTCGTCAAGCCCGGCAAGCTGATCCTGTTGATGCATGACGAGATGTTCCAGGACCGCTTCGACGGCAAGACGAAGCTGACCAATTTGATCACCGCGCTGAAGCTGCGCCATTACACCTTTGGGACAATCCAGGGCTACGACGACTGAACCGATGATCGGGGGTGCGCGCTCCCCTATCCTCCCACATTGCCCCGCAACGCCGCCAGCACCTGCGCGAACTCCGCCAGCCGCTCGTCGGACAACCCCACCCGCAGCCGCTTGTCAAAGGAAAGCGCTGCTTTGCGCAATGTCTCGAACATTGCTTCTCCGGCCCCGGTCAATTCGACCAGATGAACGCGACGGTTGACGGGATCGCGGCGGCGCATCAGCAGGCCCTGTGCCTCCATCGCGTTGAGATGGTGGGTCAGCGTCGCCCCCTGGATGCCGATCATGCCGGCGAGTTCGCGCTGATTGGCAAGCCTGCTCGACTTGACCGACAGCAGGGTGAGCCAGACCGGCAACGTACCGCCGGCCTCGACCAAGGCGGCGTCGAAAGCCTGGGCAACCAGCTTGGCGGTTCGGCCGAGATTCATGCCAACTGGCGGGCGTTCGAAGGGTGTCATTGCAGGACACTAAACGGTGTTTTCCGCAGATGGAACTGGCTGTCTTTTATACATTGACATCTAATCATTCGATATCTAACTTTATGTGCAATGGCGGGCGCGAGAGGAGATCCGGTCATGCAGTATGTCTACATCGTCATTATCGGCCTTCATGTCATGGCCGGTGTTTTCTGGGCAGGCACCACGATCACGCTGGCGCGCGATCCCGATATCCGGGCCGAACGCTTCATCCAGCCGCAGATGGGCGCGACCGGCATGGTTTTCCTGACCGGAGCGCTGCTCTGGTATTTCTTCCACGGCGCCTATTTCGGTTCGATGGAAATGGTGCTCGCGCTTGGCATCCTGGCCGCTTTCGCCGCCGCCGGCGTGCTCGGCGCCATGGTCAGGG
Organism: Mesorhizobium sp. M7D.F.Ca.US.004.03.1.1; assembly: GCF_003998635.1. Classification (NCBI taxonomy): domain Bacteria; kingdom Pseudomonadati; phylum Pseudomonadota; class Alphaproteobacteria; order Hyphomicrobiales; family Phyllobacteriaceae; genus Mesorhizobium; species Mesorhizobium sp. M7D.F.Ca.US.004.03.1.1. The sequence goes on along the minus strand of NZ_RZQG01000892.1, from coordinate 868 downwards.
CGCCGAGCAGACGACTTGCCGATGCGAATGCGGAAACCGAAACGCAACTTCGCGCCAGAATGGCGACGGGCGAGCGCATTGCCGCCTGGTTGCTGGTCGTCACGGTGCTGTGCATGGCTGTCGCGAGAATGGTCTGAGACGCCGCACCTCCTCACAGAATCGTACGTTGTCTGGCGACGAGCCAATGACGTGCGGGCGCGCGGCCAGATCGAAGTACACGGGCTCTCGTACGCAGGTCCGACCGCGCGCCACCGATCCTCGCGATACCTAATTTCAGATCCGCAAGCCGAACCTGATGCCGTCATAGATGGCGGCATGGATGTTGCGCGAGGCGACCGCGTCGCCAATGCGGAACATCACGAAGCCGCCTTGCGGATTACGGGCCGGAAAGATGTCGCCACCGCTCACCAGACGCTCGTAATCCACCGCGCCGCCATTCTTCGACAGCGGCTTCAGCGAGAGATAGAGATCGTCGAGCGGCAGCGTGCCGTGCTCGACCACCACCTGGTCGACCCGCCGCTCACCGCGCCAGCTGTCGGCGAAATCCGAGGCCAGTTCGGCGATCAGCTGGTTGCCTTCGCGCCGCACCGAACGCAGCCGTGTGTTGATGGTGATGGTGACGCCCTTTTCCTGGAAGGCGCGCATGTATGGCACGTGATTCATACCGCCCATTTCCGGGGCAAAGAAGCGCTCCGGCGAAACAAGTTCTAGTTTCGAGCCGGCATTGGCGATCAGTTCGGCCGCGCCCATGCCCTGATGGCCGCCATTGTCGTCATAGAGCAGCACGTTTTCGGCCGGCTTGACGCTGCCAGCCATGATGTCCCAGCTTGAGGTGACAAGGTTGTCGCCCGCCGTCAGCGGCGGGGTT
>NZ_RZQG01000891.1:0-2387 GCF_003998635.1 Mesorhizobium sp. M7D.F.Ca.US.004.03.1.1 | reverse complement strand
CGCCATTATAGTTGGCGATCTGGCAAACCGCCCCGTTGGCCGAGCTTTTGGCGGCTTCTGTGCAGGAAGCCTCGACATCGGCCTGCTCCAGTCCGATGATCGCCGCCATGGCGCCCTCGCCGGCCGGCACCGCCGCCTGCATGGCATTGCCGCGGATGCGCAGCAGCCTGGCGGCATCGGCAACCGAAACGAACCCAGCGGCCGCGAGTGCCGAATACTCGCCCAGCGAATGGCCGGCGACATAGGCGACCTTGCCTTTCAGCGAGAAGCCGCGCGATTCCAGCGCCCGGATCGCGGCCAGCGACACCGCCATCAGCGCCGGCTGCGCGTTGGCGGTCAGCATCAACTTCTCTTCCGGCCCTTCCCAGATCAGCTTCGACAGGTTTTCGCCGAGCGCGTCGTCGACTTCCTGGAAGATCCTGCGCGCCTCGGGAAAGGCGTCGGCGAGATCTTTGCCCATGCCGACTGCCTGGCTGCCTTGTCCAGGAAAGGTGAATGCAACGGCCATGCGAGGACTCCCAAGGGCTGGTTTTGCTTATCTGATAGACGAGTTTTTCTTGCCTGTGACGCAAGGCAGGTCGCCAAGTCAAGCCCAGTTCGACCCCGCCCGGCGGCGGCTTCGTCTGCCGAGTGCCTGTTCCGAAAGGCTTTTTGGCGATCACTCCTGATGAAAACCGCTCACGATTCGTTTGCTGGCTCTTCTTATTTTCGCTACAGGCGCTAGCTTTGCGTGACAATTCTATGACAATCGAGTGACGTGTTTGTCGCTGGGTGGGGAAGTTAAGGTGGCAAAGAGTTACAAACGCGCAGGCAAGGCCGCGCCACAGTTCTTGGAAGACGACCCTTCCACCGGCTATCTGCCGGGCAGGAGATGGCCGGTCGTGCGCTATGGGCTGATCAGCCTGGCGATCGCTGCCATGCTGGTGTTTGCCATCGAACTGATCGTGCGCGGCGACTTTGCTGGCACCGTCTCCTTCTTCCTGCAGCCGCTCAAGCCTGGCTGGACCACCATTGTCGTGTTTGCGCTGATCCTGATCGGCCTCGATGCGGTGCTCGGCCGCAGCCACCAGAGCCTGATGATCGTCGCGCCGCTGACCTTGTCGCTTGCCTTCGTCGGTCACCAGAAGTCGCACTATCTCGGCGATCCGCTCTATCCGACCGATTTCCTCTATGCCCGCCAGATTTTCGCGCTGCTGCCGCTCCTGGTGCGCGACCGGCCGATGACCGCGCTTGCCATGGTCGTCGGCATCGTCGCCGGCCTGTCGCTGCTCGTCTATGGCTGGCGGCTGTGGCGCCGCAAGGTTCCGGTGCTCAGCCGCAAGGGACGCCTTGCCCGGCTGACGCTGGCCGTGCCGCTGCTCGCTTTCTTCGTTTCGATCATGGACTATGCCACCTTCTCCTGGACCAGGGACAGGCTGCAGATCATACCGATCATGTGGGACCAGAAGGAAAATTATGCCTCCAACGGCTTTGCGCTGGCCTTTGCCCTCAACGTGCCGATGGCGCATGTCTCGGCGCCATCAGGCTATTCCGACAAGGCAATCGCGGCGATCAGCAGGACTGATGTGACCGCCTCGGTGCCGGCCGAGAAGCCCGACATCATCATCGTCATGAGCGAGTCCTTCTGGGATCCGACCAAGCTGCCCGGCGTCACCATCACGCCCGATCCGATCCCCAATGTGCGGGCGCTGCGCTCGGGCTCGATGTTCTCGCCGGAATTCGGCGGCATGACCGCTAACATCGAGTTCGAGGCGCTGACCGGCTTTTCCAACGCATTCCTGCCGGCCGGCAGCATCCCCTATCAGCAATATGTGCGCACGCCGACGCCTTCGCTCGCAACCTTCCTCAAGAGCCAGGGTTACCGCGCGCGCGCCATCCATCCCGGCACCAATTGGTTCTGGAACCGTGGCGCGGTCTACGCCGATTTCGGCTTCAACGATTTCAAGTCGGAAGAAACGCTGCCGCCGATGCAGAAGCGCGGGCCGCTGGCATCGGATGCGGCGATGACCGACGAGATCATCAGCGAGGCCGACGCCAGCGACGAACCGGTGTTCTTCTTTGCGGTCAGCCTGCAAAACCACGGTCCCTACGAGCCGAACCGCTATTACAATCCCACCCATACGGTGCAGGCGCCGATCAGCCAGTGGGCGCGCGAATCGCTGCTGAGCTACGCCGAGGGCTCAGCCGATGCCGATCGCGGTCTCGAACGCCTGGTCGAATGGGCGAAGAAACGCTCCCGCCCCACGGTGATCGCCTTCTTCGGCGACCATCTGCCGCCGCTGGGGCCGGTCTATGTCGAAACCGGCTTCCTGAAGGACAATGTCGCGCCGCGCAAGGAAGCGTCGCCCGAGGCCGCCCTCGAACACCACGAGACGCCGCTGGTCATC
>NZ_RZQG01000890.1:0-2392 GCF_003998635.1 Mesorhizobium sp. M7D.F.Ca.US.004.03.1.1 | reverse complement strand
GTTCCCGAAACTGTCGGCGGCGGTGAAACTGCCGCCGCGCAAGACGGTCAGCGAGGATGGCGTTGCCGGCGACGCCACCCCGCGCCGGCGATCGCGCGAGGGCCACGCCGCCCGCCGCGGGCGGGAATAAGGCACGCAACGGATTCGCCGAGGCGCCTTAGTCCTTTGTCTCATTCGACGGCAGGTGCGAGCCGGACCGCTGACCGGCTGGCGGTATGCTTTTGGCGCGTGACGGGTTGAGATAGCCAGTCAGCGGCTTTTCAATCACCAGATAAAGCATCGCGGAAAGCGAAATGCTGACAAAGGCAATCAGCGCCGGCTGCCAATTTGGCGGAACCCCCAGCCGCAGCATAATGCCAGTCACCACGACAACCACCAGCACATGCCAGATGTAGATCGAATACGAGGCACTGCCAAAAAATGTAAACAAGGCCATGGGGCTGAACGGTCTGGCACGCTCGGCAAAAACCGCTCCGGCAACGATCAGGGTCGCCGGAATACCCCAACGCAGGACACGAGGCATTTCAGGGTCAAGCATCTGGGCCGCCATCAATAGGAGAAATCCGCCGACAACCAGCGACAGCGCCAGCGCAAGCTGGAGCCGGATATCCTCCATCCACAGCCGCCCGACGACAATGCCGGCCGCGAACTCAAGCATGAGGGGAGAGGTAAAGGGATAGCCTCTGAGCAGCAGCAAGTTCAATGCGACCATTGCCGTCAGCACGCCGATCAGCGCGGCAAAACGCTGCTTCTCGCCGAGCAAGAGCGCCAAGGCGAAAATGACGTAAAACATCATTTCATAACACAGCGTCCAGCCCTGGATCACCACGGGGTGAAGTGACCCATCCTGCATGATCGGAACAAACAACAGCGAGCCGAAAAAATTTGCCGGGCTCAGCATATGTCCGAAGAGAAATTGCGGCTTGCCGAAAATTGCCAGCGCGGTCAGCACCGTGACGATCCAATAAAGCGGCACGATACGAACAATCCGTCGCCACATGAAACGCTGCGGATCAACGGGGTGATCGACCGTGGTCACCCACATGATGAAACCGCTGATGACAAAAAAGAGGTCGACGCCTGCAGCGCCAACCGCGAACGGACCGCTGAACTGCTCGCTGATATGAAAGCAAACTACCGCGGAAGCGGCGAGTCCTCGAAGGTATTGAATACTGTGAATGTCATTCAAGCCATACTCCTTACCAGCACCTCCTTACTAGCACCCTCAAAAATGCTGCAGTGCACAATAGCAGACGTCCGCCACCCGCTGTCAACCGGGCGAGGCCAAGAAGCGATCGCGCGGAGCGTCAATAACCTGCAATTTCGTTTGCATGCAAATGTTTCCGGATCGCCTGATCCGGAAACCAAAACGCTGTTTTCGTGAAATCGGCCAGATACATGGCAAGCGCATTTAACCGGCATCGAAAGGCAGGCAGAAGATCGCTTTCAGCCGCCGCAACGCTCCAAGGGAGACAAAAGATGTCGATGCTCGAAAGCCTTGGCCGCTATGGCACGGCCATCAGGAATGCCCATGACCGCAGCAAGGCGCGGCGCCTGCTGAACAGCCTGCCGCCGGAGATCCAGAAGGATATTGGTTGGCCGGTGTCACCGCGATCCAGCGAAAAGGCAGCACTCATTAACACAATCTGGAGCGCCGCGCGCTGATGACCTTCGCCGACAAATGCAAATTGCTCGGCATGCGCCGGGGATCTCGCATGTCCCCCGCGACCGCCAGCAACCGGCTGCGTGCCGCACTTTTGCCGCGTCGCTGACCACTGCGGCGCGGATCACACCACCGTGTAGACATCGCGTAAAACTTGACATTTTCGGCCGCGGCACGATCTTCGAAGATAGTGGGGTTCTCTTAGTCGGCTTTGGCCGAAGTTCGTGTATTCGCATGCCAAGTTTGAAAAGCCATGTCGTGTCCTTCGTCCTGCGGCACAGCCGCAAGCAGGCGTTTGCCAGCCCGGAAAACCTGCAGCGCTGGATCGCGGCCGCGCGCAAGACCGAGAACCACCAGCCCCCTGCCTCGCTGCACCAGCGTCTCGGCATCGAGATGCATACGGTCGATGGCTTCCCCGTCTACGAAATTGCCCCCAGGACCGGCGAGCAGAAGCGGATTCTGTATCTGCACGGCGGCGCCTATGTCTTTGAAATCACGCCCTATCATTGGCATCTGATCGCCGACATGGCGGATCGGCTGGGCTATGGCATCACCGTGCCGATCTATCCCATCGCCCCCGAACACGATTTCCACGCCATGTTCGGCATGGTCGGCGATGTCTACCGGCAGATGCTCGACGAGACGGAGGCCGAAGACATCGTGTTCATGGGCGATTCCGCCGGCGGCAACATGGCCGTCGTGCTGACCATGATGGCCGCGGAAGCGGCC
>NZ_RZQG01000088.1:0-11836 GCF_003998635.1 Mesorhizobium sp. M7D.F.Ca.US.004.03.1.1 | reverse complement strand
GCCCTGAAGACTTCAGCGCCGCTGTTGGCGGCGCCCCAGGATTCGACCTTCTTTTGACGCCGAACCTTTCTGTTCTGTTTGCCGCCCGCGCGGCCGGCTTGCTCCCGCTGGGCTTCATAGGAAGCATCGGCGAGTTCTCGGACACGCATAAACTTCGTGAGGCCGCGGTGCGGGCGCGGCGGCTTGGCTTTGCCGGAGCTTTGGCGATCCATCCGACACAGGTGGCCATATTCAATGAGGCTTTCTCGCCAAGCGCCCAGGAGCTCGAGTGGGCCCATAAAGTTGTCGCGGCGGCAAATGATGCCGCCACGCGTGGACTGTCCGCATTCTCGTTGAATGGCAAAATGATAGATCCGCCAGTGGTGCGGCGCGCCCACGAGATCCTGATTCTTGTGGGCAACAACTGACTGGCCTGTTATCAGCGGCTGAACAGGAGCGAATGGCACTACACCGCGCCGGGCAAGCCGATGCAAAATGGCTACGCGATTCCCTCAACGGCCGAATGCGAGACGAGCTGTTGAACGATGGCCTGTTCTTCGGCCTCGACCACGCCCGCAGTGCCACTGCCGAATGGAGGCAGGACCTAAATCCTGTTCATAACACTCATCTGTCTATGTCATTTGAGTGAATAGGTTTTGCTGATCTGGATGCGATCCCATGGGGTATTTTGGGTTTTGCCGCGCGCGATGAACGATGCGCTGAGCCGCCGGTTCGTCAAGCGTTGATCGGCTGAAGACCCATGGACCGTCCGGCAGAGGATGAACGCCTTCGATCGACGCGAGTCCACCGAAGGCGATGCAACGCGGCTCGCCATTGTCAAGCAGACCACGCCAGCAGGAATAGCGCGGAATGTTGTGCTTGGTTCCCGTGTAGCGGACCGTCAGCTCGCGGCCGCAGCGCCGGCAGCGGACAAGGTCGGCGAGCAGAGCGTCGCCATGCTTGGGCGCCCCGTGATGCCGGCTCGTGGGCACGTGGTCGCTCACCATCTTGCGGATCGCTTCCGCCTTTCCCAGCCGACGTAGCCTTCGTGTGCACCCGGAATCAGCGCCAGCATCTCGCGCCTTACGGCGGCTGCGCGAGCGAATGGCGGCATCTGCGCGGTCTGCGCGTCGTGCGGGTTGGAGAAGATCGAACTGATATGTCGTAGGCTGGCGCGGTATGGACCTCTCCCCGGTTCGCTTCGTGAGGACCCGATGCTGCGCCCGAATCCTCCAATTGCGATGGGGTGTGGGAATTGGCCGTCGGGTCCTGCAGCAGTGTCACCAAGACGCCAAGCGTTCTGGGATCGATATGTGGGGCAGGGCAATGCGCCACGCGGTGCAGACCGCGATCAAACATCCAGGCCGGAACTTCCAGCCACCGATCGGAGGCGTGGCGGGAGAGACTGCAGCGGAAAACCTCCCGGTCGGCGTTCTCGATCACCTCATGAACGTGAACACAACGCCCGGCCCAAGGATGCCACGGATAAAGAAACTTGCGTTCCTCGGTCCTGTGGGTGTTCTTTCCTGGTGTTGTTCAACACCGTGAGGCCGCATTCCTCGCTCGCTATTTGACCCCGGCGGTCTTCGCCGGAACCCTCGCCGCAACCGGCTCCGACGCTGCACTCAATGAAGGCTTCGCGCCTCCGCCCGTTGCTCAAACCGCGCCATAACAGAAACGGCCGAGGCTAATCGCCACTGGTTGAAAGTTCAGTGGCAGGTCAGAGGGTCTGGCTCGACGGCCTTAGCTTCAGGCTATCCGGCCAATCCCGGCGATCACCCAGCGACACGATGACTGACCAGTGCTCAGCGCCACCGCCGGAGCTGCAAAAAGAGTTGCGTATGATTGAGCGTTCGACCACGTTGCTGTCGATCTTGATATGGCCTCGTCCAGGATGCGCGAGAGGCGCTTCCCAGCGCGAGAGCGTGTAGGGGATCGCCGCTGTGAGCTTGGTCTTCTGACTGATTTGGCCGAGCTTCTCTAGCCGCCCTGGGTCCAGTGCCGTGATGGTTGAGCACTTTTTGCCTGCGTGCAGCAAGGCCTCGTTGGCCTCGGCTACGGATGTCATCCTCGATCTTTTAGAGTTCGCGGATCCTTCTTAGCGCCTCGATCGGGCGCGGCATGGCAGAAGGCGAGCGTGAAGCCGCTTTTCGTCGGCCAGCAAGCGATGGCCCGCTATAGCCGTCGACCTGCAAGTTCCGGTAGAGAGCCTGCGAGATGAGCGATCGCACGCTGGGCCTTTTCGGTCCGGCGCATAGACATAAGACGCCCGGCGGTCCGCTCCCTCCCTAATCAGTCATCGCGGGCATAAATCCAGAGTAGGCCTGTCTTCGTCTTGCCGACCCCGGAACGAGCACCGGCGCGGTCGTCGCACGTCGGCGAAGAGTTTTGGCGAGGACTTCGGTTTTGCTAAAGCAACCGTTCATGGACCAGACGTAGGTGCCAGTCCGGCGCGGCCGACTACCGGCGCTGCCAGCAGCCTGGGCAAGCGAACCAAATTGTAGCCCGCCAAGTTATGCCGCGCCCGCGGTGGCACATCCTCGCAGCTTGACCTTGGCCATGCCGTCTGAGGTCTTGACTGACCGAACCCTCCTCTGACCCCTTAGGGCAGTGCTGACTGAGATCATAGCCCGGATGGCGCTTCGTGCGGTCATCGATCGCTATACGCGAGGCTTGTTGCTTTCTGCTCAAATGGGCGTTGAAGGCAACGCGCGGCGTGATCTTGCTCTTTGCAGGTCCTTGACTGGCGCGTCCTAGGCTTCGCCAGCGCCAGTCGATGCGCCGTCGCGGCGTCTGCGGTCCAACATAGCGAGAGCGGCATCACGCTCGCCTGTGCCAGGCCTGGGTATGAAACTTTCCAGTCAAGCCGGATTGGCCAGCACCTGGGTGCATAACCAACCTGTTGTCGCGGCTTCATTAGCATGAGGTGCCCGGAAACGAAGATACGTATGGACCCCGCCCCGCTTTCCAATTGAGCCTAGGGGCTGCTGATTCCTTCTTCGCCAAGGGTCGTGAACGGCGTGATCGACCAATGGATTAGGTTGATGGGACGATGAGTGTCGCCTCGGTCGAGCAATGGTGGATGAAACTGCGATGACATGTCCGATAGGATCTCTGTAATCGCCCTGCCTGACGCCCTGCCTTCAGGTTTTCGACATAAAATTTCACCTCGGTCACACCTGATCTTAATGTCGCCAGCGATCTAATCCAGTGTGCCAGGAATGAGGTACCGTACGGCCGCACTGCGAGAATGCCTTCTTCGCAAATCCCAGTCCTCGCCGTGACTGCTAGGTGCAATACTGCAAGCCAGCTGAACCAATTGAGGATCTGTCCCCTCATCGAGGCGCGGATTGACTTGGATGACGACGGGTCCAGGCTTCGTCCACGGAGTTCAATGTTCGTTGGCCCAGCTGAGGCCGTGAGCTTGCAAGCAATTCTGTGACACGTTGACGATACGATCATGCTCGTCATTAGTCAGCAGGGTTGGTTGGACAATTCACCTCTCGGAAGAGGAAATGGGGTGGCCGGCCGAAGTCCGCCAGCGGCAATAGCAATGACCTCCTTTCCCATCTTGTTAGCGCCGCTGGTTGCAATGGCGCTTGGTACTGAAGACTTCAGTGCAGCTGTTGGCGGTGCCCCAGAACTCGACCTGCTTTTGACGCCGAACCTTTCCGTTCTGTTCCCCATGCGGCAGTCTCGGCTCGATAGGAAGCATCGGCGATTCTTAGACAATGATAACTTCGTGGGGCCGCAGGCGATCCATTTAAACATCGATGGGGCTTTTCACCAAGCGCACAAGAACTCGAGGGACCCGTCGTGTCCTCGCGGCGAAAAAGATGCGACGGCGCAAGGCAAAGGCGCGTTCACATTGGACGGGAAGATGGTCGATCTACCGGTTATTCGAAGGGTCCGAGAAATCATCTCCATGGATCAGGGCGCCGAGTTGGCCGGTTGAAGCCTCGGCGGGTTGGGTCCATTCTGGACACATAGGTTACGGTTTTGGTCAAACCACACTGAGATGACACGACAGTTAGGCGTCATGTCGCTCTGCAATTATTGCTGTCGCGCCATCACATTTCGAGATAGATTACATCATTGCAGTCCGCCCTCGGAAGAGTACCCGTGGAAATCAGGCAGTTAAGATACTTTGTTGGCGTGGTCGAAGCAGGCAGTTTCACGAAGGCCGCTGGCTTTCTGAATGTCGCCCAGAGTGCGCTGAGTCTGCATGTGCGCCAATTGGAGGAAGGCTTCGGCACTCAGCTGCTGATACGCGACAGGACCGGCGTGAGCGTGACGGCGTCAGGAGCCAAACTCCTGGAGCGGGCGCGGGCGATTCTCAAAGAAATTCGAATTACCGAGGTGGAATTGACCAACACAGCCGCTTCCCCCGCCGGGGAGGTGACTATTGGCATTCCGTCTGGAGCTGCTCGCGTCCTGAGCGGTCCGCTGCTTGAGACGGTAAGACACGAACTGCCCAAGGTGTCCCTCAAGATGGTCGAGGGTATGACGGGACCGCTAGAGGAATGGATGGCGGCTGGACGCTTCAATCTGGCGGTTCTGTACCGCACTGCGGACAGTGTGGGGCGAATGACTGTGCTAGCGCGCGAAGACCTTTGTCTGGTGGTTCCGTCCGGCGAGCCACCGTTTGAAGATGCGATATCTCTGGCCGACCTGCATGCATTCCCCCTGGCGGTTCCCATGCGCAACAACAATGTCAGGCGTTCGGTGGCTGATGTCGTCGCACAACACGGTTGCGCGATGGACGTCAAGTTTGAAGTGGACTCGCTCTCAACGATCATCAACATGGTCGTAGAGGGAAAAGCGCATTCTATTCTCGCCCCGTCTGCCGTTCAGAAAGAAGCCTCTCAAGGGCTGGTCCGGACGGTCAAGATAGTCGATCCGGTAATTACCCGCTCCGTGGTGCTTGCTGTAAATCCCAAAGATGAGCGTTCTGCGGCCGTTTCTGCGGTCCGCAAGCTCATTCCGAAGGTCGCCAGAGAATTGATTGAGAGCCGGGGCTGGGTAGCATCGGCTCCTGACGCGACCTGAGAACCATCGATCTGTAAACAACGGCATGACTTCCTTCCTGTCGGAACAGATCGATCTGGATTCCAGATGGATTTAGGCACTAATCGATATTTGACCCGCTGCGACCATCGCGATGAAACTGGCTCAAGCGAGCTCAGCGGCTTCGAAAATTGAAACGGCGCTCGCATGGCCAGAATCACAAGTGGAGCCCGCGATGTCCCACGCCAGGAGCTACGAGCTCTTCATTAATGGCAAATGGCGAGCCGGTGGTAGCCGAGCCACTTTGCCGGTGATCAACCCGGCGACGGAGAAGGTATTTGCCTCAGTGGCCTCGGCTACGGTTCCAGACTTGGATGAAGCTCTTGCTTCGGCAGAACGCAGCCGCAAGGCGTGGTCCTCACGCCCCGCCAAAGAGCGTGGCGAGATCCTCGTCTCTGCCGCCAGCAATCTGGCTGAGAAAGCTGGCGCCGCAGCCAGGGACCTGTCGTCCGAACAGGGAAAGACGATTGCCGAAGCAACAGGAGAGTACGCGCGCGCAGTCGAAACGCTGGAATGGAATGGCCGGCATGCCGATGAGTTGTCGACCCCGATTCCGTTGGGTCCGAACAGGATGATCGTCCCGGAGGCCCTCGGTGTCGTCGCTGCCTTTACGCCGTGGAACTATCCAGCCGTTCTCATCGCCCGCAAGCTCGCCCCCGCGCTGGCGGCAGGCTGCCCGGTGATCCTCAAAGGGGCCGAAGAGACGCCAAGCGTGGCTGTCCATGTCGTGGAATCTTTGCGTCAAGCAGGGATACCGGAAGGCGTGGTCAACCTGGTGTTCGGTGTTCCTGTGCATATATCACGGCATCTGCTCAGTTCGCCAATTGTCAAAGTCTTGACGTTCACGGGGTCGACCGCTGTTGGGAAACAGCTGGCCACACTGGCCGCGAATAATCTGCAGCGCTGCATCCTTGAGCTCGGTGGACATTCCCCGGTTATTGTGTGCGAAGATGCCGACCTGGCAACGGCGATACCGGCTATTTCGGAATACAAATTCGAGTGCGCGGGCCAGAGTTGTAATGCGCCCAGCAGGATTCTTGTCGCCCGATCCCGCTATGAGGAATTCCTGTTCCGGATGACGGAGGCGGTCCGAAAAATCAGGATCGGTCCACCGGATGACCCTGCAACGCAGATGGGTCCCATGGCAAACGCGCGGCGAATCGAGGCCATGCAACGCCTGACCAAAGATGCGGTAGAGGGCGGCGCCCAAATCGAGACCGGTGGCATCCCCCTTGACCGACCGGGGTTTTACTGGCCGCCAACCATCCTGACTGGCGTACCGAAGGAAGCGAGAGTGCTTCATGAAGAGCCGTTCGGACCAATTCTCACCGTGGCTCCTTTCGATACGATCGAAGAGGCGATCGATGAAGCCAACGCCACGGAGTACGGTCTGGCCGCCTACTTGTTTACTGGCGCGGCCGATACGCAACAGAGGCTTGTGGGCGGTCTTTCTGCGGGCGCTGTTAGTGTGAATTACCTGAAAGGGGTTTCCGCTGATGCCCCTTATGGAGGAGTCAAACAAAGCGGCTATGGATATGAAGGCGGCGAGCAGGGGGTGCGAAGCTTCCAGATTCTGAAAATGGTCAATGGCCTCGGTTCATTTGGATAAAATCCGGTGGGAAACAGAACACGGACCATGGCCGGTAGCGACATCACAAGGAGCGTCGCCGACGCCCTTCAGTACATCTCGTACTATCATCCTCCAGATTATATCCGGTCTCTTTCTCACGCATACACGCGAGAACAGAGCCCGTCGGCGAAGAATGCCATAGGTCAGATTCTGCTGAACTCCCGCATGGCGGCCTTTGGGCGGCGCCCGATTTGTCAGGACACCGGACTTGTGGTTGTCTTCGCAAAGGTCGGCATGGATGCCCGCATTAAGTCAACAGCCAGTTTCGCGGATCTTGTGAATGAGGGCGTACGTCAAGCCTATCTCGATCCGGACAATCCCCTTCGGGCATCGATCGTTGCGGATCCCCTCGCTAGACGGGTCAACACCCGCGACAACACACCGGCAGTTGTCCATGTCGACCTGGTGCAAGGTAACCAGATTGAGATCACCATCGCCGCGAAAGGCGGCGGGTCGGAGAACAAGGCACGTTTTACCACCCTCAATCCCACCGCCTCCGTTTCCGACTGGGTGGTCAATACCGTTTCGACCCTTGGCAGCGGGTGGTGTCCACCTGGACTGATCTCTGTCGGCATCGGTGGTAGCGCTGAAAAGGCGATGCTGCTGGCCAAGGAGGCCATGAACGAGCCCATAGATATGGCGGAACTGATCGCAAGGGGGGCGTCAAGCGCAGAAGAGGGGCTGCGGATTGAGCTTTATGAGCGGATCAACGCGCTTGGTATCGGCGCCCAAGGCCTTGGTGGTCTGACGACAGTCGTTGACGTCAAGGTTGCGACCTATCCTACTCATGCAGCGTCCAAGCCTGTGGCGCTCATCCCGCAATGCGCCGCCAACCGGCACCTGAAGTTTACTTTGGACGGCTCTGGACCCATCAGCCTCCAGCCGCCCGATTTGCGCGAATGGCCCGACATCGGAGCCGACGAATTGAACCCAGCCGGCGTCCGGCGGGTCAATTTAGATACGCTTACGAAGGAAGAGACGGCATCGTGGCGCTGCGGTGAAACGCTCCTGCTTTCTGGAAAGATGCTGACGGGCCGTGACGCTGCCCACAAACGAATGGTCGAACTGATTGATGCCGGCAAGCCGCTCCCAGTCGATCTGAGGGGCCGCGTGATCTACTACGTCGGTCCCGTCCGGGCAGTGAGGAATGAAGTCGTTGGACCCGCCGGTCCAACAACCTCCAGCCGCTTGGACGATTTTACGGACAAGGTGCTCGCCGAAACCGGCCTTTTCGCGATGGTGGGCAAAGCGGAGAGGGGACCGGCGGCCATCGCGTCGATTGTAAGACACAGAACGCCATACCTTGCTGCAGTGGGTGGCGCTGCGTACCTGATTTCAAAGTCGATTAAGGCGGCGCGGATTGTCGCCTTTGAAGACCTGGGCATGGAAGCCATCTATGAATTCGATGTGCAGGACATGCCCGTCGTCATGGCTGTCGATGTTGAGGGAAACTCCATTCACAATTCCGGGCCTCTTGAGTGGCGTAAGCGTATGGCAGCCGACAGCATCGCACGCAACATCGGTGTTTGAGTCTTTCCGGTTGGGCGATTTCGGCCAGACCCGAGCGCCAAATTATCGGGCAAGCCATAAGACGAGCGGCATTTGCGGTGCCCTGCGCCTCGGCGAGCCGGCCAAGCAAGGCCTTCAATTCACCCTAATAGTTGAATGTGCGAGTGAATACTGCATTGAGTATGCCGTCCATGCGATCGAGGGTCGAATGCAGTCGCGCGTCTATCAAGTACGGCAGCGAGATTCAAGAAAATCGGTTATCTATTTATCATGGTCTCCGCCGCCGCCGACTATTCTCTCCAGCTGCACCATTGCCCCGTTGGGCGTTGGGGCGATAGCCAAATTACTTCTGCAGCTTTTCTCAGCGGATCGCTCACCCTCAGCTGATTTTCGTACCCCATTCTGGCACATCTCGGGCCTGGAACGGATGCCTTCCACTGCTACATTCGCTCGTTTCAATTGATGATAGAATTGATCGGCACACAACGCGATGTCATCGCTGAGAGCATAGGTTATGAAGTCGAAACCCGATCCCGTGCAACTCGACAGTTGGGACCTGCGGATCCTCTCCGAAATTCAGGCAGACGGTCGGATTTCAAAAAGTGAGCTTGCAAAACGAGTTCATCTTTCGGCGTCCGCCTGTTCGGAGCGGCTCCGAGCACTCAAGGCCGCGGGGATTATTGAGGGATTTTATGCGCGGCTGAGTCCTGCCCTCATCGGCGGCATGATCTTTGTGATGGTGGAGGTCGTGCTGGATCGTCATCGTCTTGAGGACCAACGACACTTCGAAACTGCTATCCAAGACATTCCGGAAATCCTGGACTGCTGGGCAATTGGGGGGCGCGTGGATTATCTGATGCGGGTCGCATCTCGTTCTATGGCCGCCTATCAGGATTTCATGGAGGGACTGCTGCAGGCAGGCTTGGGGATTGATCAATACTATAGCCTTGTCGTCACGAAACCAGTGAAGTCCAATTCACCGATACCTTTGTCCGCCCTGAGGCAACGGTAACCCAAAAGCTAAGTTTCAACGGCGTTTGGCACGGATCCCGTAGATTCGTCGGCAAAAGGCACCCATTCCGACGAAACTCAAGGGACATTTGCGGTATACTAATTGCTGGAAAAAGGTGGCCGAGCGCTATCCGCCAGTTGATCGCGAGCAAGGACGATGCGCTTGAGCAATCTGGAACCGATCTATTCCAGGAGAGGATCGAAGCAGCCATCGGACGCACTTGCCCAGCACGGTTACGGCGAGAAGCCAAACCGGATCGTGCCTGGTTGAGGAGGCGTCCATATCTAAGATGCGAAGTGCCGAAAAATGCCTCTACCGCTACTTCAAGGGGGGAACTTTCGCCCTGGATTGGCGATCAGTGGCGATTGAGCTTAGTCGCGGTCAGCGCATCCGTGTAGGGGGCGAAATCTACAGCGAGGGTTTGGCAAGCCGACGGGTAGCGGGAGTGCAAGCTGGCCCGCTCGGCCTTGGCGACCAACCCGGCCCTCGACGCCTGCGGACATTCGGAGATCGCGTTTTTACGTCCTAAGTTCGTTGCTGTTCGAGATTAGGAGATCGTCTGTCCTGTTTGACATTGCTGGTCTCCGCAGCCTTCTAAGCGAGGAGCATGGCTGTGCCGGGATCGCGTAGGTGGGTGACAAGGCCGGTCACTCCTGCCACCCGACGTGGTCTTTGAGAAGGTGGAGGTTGCGCTACCGGCTGGAGAGCATGGTGCCAGTTTTCACAAGACAAGGGTCGCTTAATCGAATGGGCGTCAAGTTCATAGATTGCGAACAGATCATGGGGGGATTTGAATAGTGCTACTGACCGAGGCAGAGCTGAAAAGAGTTGCGAATGCCAGTCGAGGACATAGAGCCGCATCGATCGTTCTAAAGGAAGAGACGGCCGCAGCTACAGCCAGATCGTCATTCGACGTTTTTCTGTCACATTCTTTCAAGGACGCAGAGATCGTTCTCGGTGTGAAGCGAATTTTCGAGGAGCTTGGGTTCACTGCTTACGTAGATTGGGTCGAAGATTCACAACTGGACCGCACAAAAGTCTCCTCGGCCACCGCCGAGTTGCTGCGGACCCGTATGAGGCAGTCAAAGACGCTAATCTATGTGCATTCAAACAATTCTCCAGGATCCAGATGGATGCCTTGGGAGCTTGGCTTTTTCGATGGGTTTCGGACCGCGGTAGCGGTTCTGCCCGTGGCAAAAAATTCTTCGGAAACATTCTCCGGGCAAGAATTTTTGGGCCTATACCCTTACATTGATGGGACAGGACCTGCATTCCTGTTTATGAACAGAGGGACCGCGCCTCGCTCAAGAATAGGCTCTGTAAGCTCGACTGCTAACCTCACGTTTGCCAAATCCTGGCTTAAAGAATTTACCGCCACAAAATAGACTGGTGTGCTTCAAAAATGAAATATCCTGGACTCTATAATAGCGCCGACGTGGCATCCAACGAGCAGCAGGCGACGTTTCTGCGCCTGATCCGGGCAGAGTACGTTCTTCTTTTTTTAGCGTCGGTGCTCTCTTTGGACTTGTCGCCATCAAAAGCCTATTTCGGTGTCTATGCTGCGGTATTTCTTTGCTCAATGGGAGTCCTCATTTTCCGGTCGGTCACAAAGCCCGAGCAGGTCTGGTATCAGGCTCGAGCTCTGGCAGAGTCGGTGAAGACATTGACTTGGCGCTTCGCGATGCGAGCACAGCCGTTCGATGACGCGCGCGCCGCTGACGCCAGAGCTGATTTTCGAAAGCTCATGGAAGGTATCCTTGATAGCAATCGTCACCTTGGTAGCGCGTTGAGCGGCACCGATTCAGCATCCCCCCAAACAACCGACCAGATGATGTCGATAAGGGACTCCCCGCTAAAAGAAAGAAAAGACCTATATCTGCAGAGACGAATCTGCGACCAACGGAAGTGGTACGAGAAGAAGGCGCGCTCGAACAAGAGGTCCGCGAAAGTCTGGATGGGCCTTGGTATTTTTGCATACGCTCTGGGATTCTCGTTCATCGTAGTACGCATCGCTGACCCCGCGATGCCAGGCTGGCCGACCGAGCCGCTAATTGTCATCGCCGCCTCCCTTATTGGGTGGACCCAGATCAAGAAATTTAACGAATTGGCATCGGCTTACACGTTGACAGCTCACGAGATCGGCTTGACTGCCGACCTTATTACGGACGCCAACTCGGATGAGGCATTCTCCGCCGCGGTGAACGAAGCCGAACTGGCTTTCTCACGGGAGCACACCCAGTGGGTTGCTCGTCAAAACAACTAAGAGACAACAATGGCATACAGCGATCCGACCTATGTAATATTTGACGGCGATGAAGACGCTTGGGCATACCGCTTTATGAAAGGGTGGAACGCCAGCGAGAATGTGAGTTTTGAATTCGCGAACGCTCACGATCTGGACAATATGACGAGCCGAGCACAGGACGAAGATTATGTTAAACGCAATCTTCGCAACAGAATGAATGGATCGAGCCAGGTACTTGTCCTGATCGGTGAGAAGACGAAAAACCTTTTTCGCTTCGTGCGCTGGGAAATGGAATTGGCTCTTGATCTAGGTCTGCCGATAATCGCAGCAAACCTTAACGGCTCGCGGCAACAAGATGTGAGCTGTCCGCCTATCATCAGGGACAAATGTGTTG
>NZ_RZQG01000889.1:0-2394 GCF_003998635.1 Mesorhizobium sp. M7D.F.Ca.US.004.03.1.1 | reverse complement strand
CTCCAGGAATCTCAGGCAACAAGGCCGTCGGGGCAACCCGGCGGCCTATTTCTTTGTGCTATTCGGACAGCCTCTCGAAGCGAAGCAGATCGCCCGGCTGGCAGTCGAGGTAGTTGCAGATGCGCTCCAGCGTGTCGAACCGGATGCCCTTGACCTTTCCCTGCTTCAAAAGGGAAAGATTGGCCTCGGTGATGCCGACATATTCGGCCAGGTCCTTCGACTTCACGTTTCGTTCGGCGAGGACGACATTGAGCCTGACCCTTATGGGCATGAGCTGATCCTCATCAGATGAACTGCGCGTTTTCTTCGGCGAGTGCCGATGCCTCGGCCATGACCCAGGTGATCACCGCGACGATGCAAGCTGCCAGCAAGGCCAGCATCGTGTCGCTGTCGACGCCGAGCGTCAGCCGGTGCTGGCCGGCAGGCGCGTTCCAGCTCAGGAGAACGGACGATGCCGCCGCCGAAACCGGTTTCAGCAAGGCGGATGCCAGCAGGCCGAGGCCAAAATATCGCAAATTGCTGATGGCGCCCTGACCGAAGAAGTTTCCGGACGCGAAAGCACCGAAACAGCGCCTGGCGGCCATGAGCGCGAAGACGAGGCAGGCAAGCGGCACGAACGAGATCGCGAACCCGATCAGTCTTCGACCGAGGCCAAGCTCGCTCAGCCATTCCTGTGGGATCTGCGCATCGGCCGCGATCGAACCGGCGGAGACGCTGAGCCAGTAGAACAGCAGACCAACGGTCAACAGCATGGCGAGGACGACAAAACATCCCGCCAGCACCAGGCTGAAAAGGCGGATGCGTTTCAATCTGGCCTGGCGGTCAGGATCGGCGGCGGCAGCCGTGATGACAGGTTCAATCATTGGCAACATCGCTCCATCGAAAGAAATTATCGTTTTACAATAATTAATTTATGCACAATGATGATTCTTGTCAATTCCACCTCACAGGAGAAACCTATGCCTTCGTTCAAACGCAGGATTGCCGTGGCCGCCATCGTTGTTGTGGCGGCGTTCATGACGCCTTTTGCTGCCATCGCCCTTCCATCGACCGCGACAGGTCGGATATCGGTAGGGCAGGTGATGGAGATGCTCGACAAGGCCGGTACGAGCCCGATCGCCAGGCAAACGCTTGTCGCCTATGTCGCCGGGGTTGGCGAAGCCGCCGGCGTGATCGTCGACACGATCGGCAAGGGCGGCCTCGTCTCCTGCAAGAGTTCTTTCAGCCTGGATACGGGCGCGGTGCGCGCCGCCCTTGAAGCGGGCGCGCCCCGTCAGGGCGACTGGTCCCAGACACCGGCCACGCCATTGATCATTGCCGACATGGTCAGGCGTGCCGGTTGCAGGACCAAGACTTGATTCAAGCGATCCGCTGGATCCCAGTCGCGCGACAATCCGGTCGCGCGACCATTCCCGGCCTGCGACCCCCGCGAGCTGTCAGCGAGTGCGGTTCCGGTATCAGAATTCAGTCGAAGAAAGCCTCGACCACATTGCGCTTGCCGAGCATGAAGGCGTCGGCGACGTGCTGGAGTGGAGCCAGATCGACATCGGAAACGCCGGCGCGGACGATTTCGGCAAAGCGCCGGTAGAGCATCGGGTACTCGGCCTCCGGCTCGTCGTGAACCACCTTGCCGTCGATGGCGAGCTTGGTGCCGCCGCCCGACAGCACCATTGCGCCCTTGTCGGTGTCGCCCAGGATGTCCCAGCTTTGCGGGCCTGTCTGCAGCCAGTCGAGGTCCATCGTCACCGGCAAGCCATTCGAGGTGCGGAAGGCGACGCGCGCGGCAACCGGGGAGGCGCGGTTTTCGGGAAAATCCAGGACCGCCGAAGTGATGAACATCGGCGGTAGGATATGGGTGGCAATCGACAGCGCGTTGATGCCGGGATCGAAGACGCCAAAACCACCGGGGGCCCAGATCCACTCCTGGTTCGGATGCCAGCGGCGCACGTCTTCCTTCCAGTTGATGGCGGCCGACCTGATCTTGGTCGAGTTCAGGAAGGCACGCGCGGCCTCGACCGCCGGCGCATAGCGCGAGTGCCAGCTGGCGAACAGCGAGACGCTGTTCTGCGCGGCCAATGCCTTGAGGTCTTCGACCTCGCTGACAGTGGCGCCTGGCGGCTTTTCCAGGAAGACATGCTTCTTCGCCATCAGCGCCGTCCGCGCCGCATCGTAGCGGAACTGCGGCGGCATGCAGAGCGATACGGCCTCGAGGTCGGGCACAGCGTCGAGCATGGCTTCGATATCAGGGAAGTTCGGGATGTTTTCCACCTTGCCATGCCGGCTGGCCGCCGCGATCAGGCGATAGTTCTGGTCTTTCGCCAGGGCCGGCAGGTGCTGGTCGCGGACGATCTTGCCGACGCCGACGATGCCAATCTTGATGGGCTGGGACACGGC
>NZ_RZQG01000888.1:0-2394 GCF_003998635.1 Mesorhizobium sp. M7D.F.Ca.US.004.03.1.1 | reverse complement strand
GCGCCAAGGTGTTGGTCTTGCCCGAACCGGCGCCGGCAATGACCAGCAGCGGACCGGCTATCTTGCCGTCGCCATGCTCGACGGCCTGGCGCTGGGCATCGTTCAGCCGGGCGAGATAGGCAGGCTGGACGGTCGGATCCCGAAAGGTCGAATCAGCGGTGGCGAGGTTCATCGCCCATCAAGCATCGTTTCCGCTTTGTTCGCAACGTCGATGCGAGGCAGACTTAGCCCCCGCAGACCGAGGGGGATCACGCCTAGCGTTGCGGATCGACACCAATCGCGGCTGACTGCCGACGCAAGGCTTCGCGATCATGTTGCGACGGTGGCAGCAACAGCGGGTCGACTGTATCGGGCACGTCATCGATCATCTGCCTGGTGAGGCGGTATGTGACATAAGCCAAAGCGCCGGCGATAAGCAGACGGAACATGGTTGCGTACTCCATTGGAACAGAACCAACCCGAGGGGACGGCATTTGGTTCCCTCCCGATTATCAGGGTATGTGATCGAGAGCCGCGATCGCTTCCGCTAACACTCAGCCCGTTCCGGTATTTCGGCGATGCATTCCTCGAGACGCTCCAGGCGGAACTTGGCATTGCGAAGTTCGTGTCCTGCCTCGTGCCGCCTATGGCGGCCCTGCGGAGAGGTCGCCATCAGGTCGCGCTCCAGTTCGGCAATGCGCGCACGCACCTGCCGGGCCTCGTCCTGACGCAACGCCTTGATCCATCCACGCCCGCGCATCGGTTTTCCTGCCAGCACCTTCGAAAGGCATGCCGGATTTATGTCGGAAAGACCCTAATTTCAGGCAAGCCCAAACGCTCTAAATTTAACTTCCGCTAATTTAGCATCAACAAAGGGGCTCTTTGGGGGAAGAAGGCCGGCGCCGCTTGGGAGGAGGAATGAAGCGCCGGCCAAGCGGATAATTAGGTCCGCCGCACAGCAGAAGGTAGCTGAGTCTTTCCCTGGCGTCATCGGGCGATTGTTTTCGTTAAAAACGTACCCTCGCCGGCCCGTCACCCGCGTGTCTTGACCATCATTCCGGCAATCTCCTTGAGGAGTTTTGCCGCCACGCCGGCGGTCAGGCCGGCGATGTCGCGAGCGGGATTTAACTCAACGATATCAGCCGCCACGATCGGCTGGTTGATCGACTGAATCAGGTTGATGACCTGACGAGTAGTCAGGCCGCCGGGTTCGCGATGCGAGACACCCGGCGCAAAAGCCGGGTCGAGCCCGTCGAGATCCATCGAGATATAGACCGGCGTCGTGAGGTCGAGCCGCAGATCATCGCTGAACCGCGCGGCCTCGATGACCTCGACACCAAACCGATCGAACTGGTCGCGATGATGGTCGTTGACGGTGCGCAATCCGACCTGGATGAGGCGGTCGGCAAGCCGCTCTTCCATGATGCGGGCAAAGGGCGAGGTGTGGGAGCGCGGATTGCCCTGATAGGCTTCATACATGTCGGGGTGCGCGTCGATGTGCAGAATGGTCAGGCTGGGGTGTCGGCGGCGCACCGCGCGCAGCACCGGCCAGGAGATGGCATGGTCGCCGCCGAGGCAGATCAGCGGATCGCCCAGTTCCAGCACGCGTCCAACCTCGCCTTCGATCAAATCCCATGGATCGGTGGCGGCGTCGAAACGGATGTCGCCATGATCGACCAGCCTGTCGGTCAGGTCGAAACCGGTTTCGCTCCACATGCTGTAGGCATCACAGAACAATTCGGGACGGATATGGGCGGGCGCAAGCGCTGCGCCCTTGGCGAAGGACGAATTGTCGTCGTGGGGAATTCCCAGAAGCGAAATCCTGGTCATCGGCATCCGGGCTCCGTCACTGGGAGTTCACAAAACTGGGGGAGTTCAATAAACCCCGGAGCTGGCTGGCAATAGCAGCGGTGCTTGGGCCAGCGGCGAGCGCGGTCTGGCGATCAAAAAAGCGATCATCTTCCCGCCTCGCCACACAGCCTTTGCCTGACCACGGCGACGTGGAAATTCGTGCCGAACAACAGCCCGTCATCGTTGAAGTCGTAGCTGGAATTGTGCAGCGGCGCGGAAGCCTCGCCATTGCCGAGGAAGACGAAACAGCCCGGGACGTGGTCGAGGAAACGGGCGAAATCCTCGGAGGCGGTCATCGGCTCGCGGGCGACAGCGATGTTGCCGGGCTCGAAGACGCCTCTTGCGGCCGCGAACGCGGCATCGACCAGTTCGGCATCGTTGCGCAGCGGCACGAACTCCCTGCTGTACTTGACTTCGGCGGTGACATTGTAGGCGGCGGCGGTACCCTCGGCGATGATGCGCATCTGCCGCTCGATCTCGGCGCTGACCTCGGGACGGAAGCTGCGCGCATCGCCGAGGATGCGGGCAAGGCCGGGCAGAGCGTTGCGGGTGCCGTCGGTGATC
>NZ_RZQG01000887.1:0-2396 GCF_003998635.1 Mesorhizobium sp. M7D.F.Ca.US.004.03.1.1 | reverse complement strand
ATCCTGGGTGACGATGCCATCGGCCTTGGCCATCTTGGCCGACAGCGCGATCATCGCCACCGAGAAGGCGACACGCCGGCGCAAATCCGCATCGCCGGAGAAAACCGTGCGCACGGCCTCGACGACATCGGCGACACCCGATGAGGCTGAAGATGAAACGCGGGTGATGAATTCGCCGAGGCGATCCCAAATCGACATGGCCTGCTTCTTAGAGCCACCGCCCCTTGCTATCAAGCCGGGACAGTGCCGCAGGCCTGCTGCGGCCAATGCGCGGACAGCATGAAAAAGGCCGACGTGAGCCGGCCTTTCTCATTCATCACACGAAGTACTGCGTTACTGACTACTGCGCGGGCGCAGGAGCTGGTGTTGCCGGAGCCGGCTCGGCAGGCTTCTCGGGT
Organism: Mesorhizobium sp. M7D.F.Ca.US.004.03.1.1; assembly: GCF_003998635.1. Lineage (NCBI taxonomy): Bacteria > Pseudomonadati > Pseudomonadota > Alphaproteobacteria > Hyphomicrobiales > Phyllobacteriaceae > Mesorhizobium > Mesorhizobium sp. M7D.F.Ca.US.004.03.1.1. The sequence continues at coordinate 1,998 of NZ_RZQG01000887.1, read as the reverse complement.
GTGATGCTCTTCGTGGTCGAGTTATCCGTTGCCGGAGGCGTCGCGGCCGGCGGCGTGGCCTCCGGGGTAGCCGGCTTCATCGGCTGTTCGGCGGCCGGCGGGTTGGTACTCTGGGTGGTGGTGTTATCCGTGCCGCTGTCACTGCAGGCGGCAACGCCAAGCAAGGCCAGCGCGGAAACGGACGCAAGAATGAGCTTTTTCATATCATCTCTCCTTCAACAGACGCTCACGTTCCAGTGAACGCTCGAAGAGGAAATGCATTAGATAGCCATGAGTTTCGTAACGTTGCGTGTCCGCATGTAACATCATGCGCATGGCCGTTGCCGGCCAAGCCATTGCGAACTAACAGATTGCATCGACAAAATGCCGGGAGCATGCCGCATGACCACGAAGTGGGATTTCTGGATCGACCGCGGCGGCACGTTCACCGATGTCATCGGCCGCGACCCGCAGGGCGGGCTGCATCCCCGCAAGCTTCTCTCCGAAAATCCCGAAGCCTATACCGATGCCGCCATCCAGGGCATTCGCGACCTGCTCGGCCTGTCCGCTGGCGACGCGATCCCGCCCGGCCTGATCGGCGACATCAAGATGGGCACCACGGTCGCCACCAATGCGCTGCTGGAGCGCAAGGGTGACCGCGTGCTTTTGCTCATCACCAAGGGCTTTCGCGATGCGCTGAAGATCGCCTACCAGGCGCGCCCGGACATCTTCGCCAAGGAGATCATCCTTCCCGAGCAGCTCTACGAGCGCGTCATCGAAATCAACGAGCGCGTGCGCGCAGACGGCTGCGTCGAACAATTGCTCGACATCGCCGCCTGCCGGCCGGCGATCGAACAGGCCAGGGCCGATGGCATCGACGCCGTGGCCATCGTCTTCATGCATGCCTGGAAATACCCCGACCACGAGAAGGCGGTGGCAAAGGTCTGCCGCAAACTTGGTTTCGGCCAGGTCTCGGTCAGCCATGAGGTCTCGCCGCTGATCAAACTGGTCGGCCGCGGTGACACCACGGTGGTCGACGCCTATCTGTCGCCGATCCTGTCGCGATATGTGCAAAGGGTGGCGGGAGAGTTGGGGATTGTTGGAAGCGGCGCCAGCACTGCCGCCGAGGGACCGCACCAACCTCATCTCATGTTCATGATGTCGTCGGGCGGCCTCACCGCCGCCGACATGTTCCAGGGCAAGGACGCGCTGCTGTCCGGGCCGGCCGGCGGTGTTGTCGGCATGGTCGAGACGGCGAAGCTCGCCGGCTTCAACAAGGTCATCGGCTTCGACATGGGCGGCACCTCCACCGACGTCGCCCACTATGACGGCGAATACGAACGTGCCTTCGACACCGAAGTCGCCGGCGTGCGTATCCGCGCGCCGATGATGCGAATTCATACTGTCGCAGCCGGCGGTGGCTCGATCCTGCACTACGAGGCCGGCCGCTTCCGTGCCGGGCCGGATTCCGCAGGCGCCAATCCCGGCCCTGCCGCCTACCGGCGCGGCGGCCCGCTCGCCGTCACCGATGCCAATGTCATGCTGGGCAAGCTGCAGCCCGATTTCTTCCCGGCCATTTTCGGACCCGGCCAGGACCAGCCGCTCGATGTCGAGACGGTGCGGTCAAAATTCGCCGTGCTGGCCGCCGAAATCGGCGACAGCCGTACGCCCGAGGCTGTCGCCGAAGGGTTCGTCACCATTGCCGTTGAGAATATGGCCAACGCCATCAAGAAGATTTCCGTCCAGCGCGGCTATGATGTCACCGAATATCTCCTGAACTGTTTCGGTGGCGCTGGCGGCCAGCACGCCTGCCTGGTCGCCGACGCGCTCGGCATGGAGGCGGTGCTGATCCATCCCTTCTCCGGCCTGCTGTCGGCCTATGGCATCGGCCTGTCCTCGGTCTTTGCCTCGCGCCAGCAGGCGCTGCTCAAGCCGCTTGCCGAAGAGTCCAGAACGGAGATCGGCAACCTCATTGCCATCTTGAGAAAAGCAGTCATCTCCGAACTCTCAGCGCAAGGC
>NZ_RZQG01000886.1:0-2400 GCF_003998635.1 Mesorhizobium sp. M7D.F.Ca.US.004.03.1.1 | reverse complement strand
GCTTCAATGGTCAGCGCGACAACGATCTGGTTGGCCACCTTGGTGGTCTGGCCAACGCCGTTGAGCCCGACCAGGGTGATGTTCTTGCCCATCTTCTCGAAGATGGGTTTGGCGCGGTCGAAGGGTTTTTCCTCGCCGCCGACCATGATGGTGAGGGATGCCGCCTTGGCGCCAACCTCGCCGCCCGAGACCGGGGCGTCGAGATAGTCGCAGCCCAGACCGTTGATTTTCCCAGCAAAAATCTTGGTCTCGATCGGCGAGATCGAGCTCATATCGATGACCAGCTTGCCCTTCGACAGGCCGGACGCGACGCCATTCTCGCCGAACAGCACATCGGCCACCTGCGGCGTGTCGGGCACCATCAGGATGATGATGTCGGCAGCCTTGGCCACGGCGGCATGGCCGGAAACTGACTTCAGACCCTTGGCGACGAGATCGGCGGCGGGTTTCGATCGATGGTTGCTGGCGATGACCTTGTAGCCGGCGTCGAGCAGATGCCCCGCCATCGGCGCGCCCATGATGCCGAGGCCGATGAAGCCGATGGTTTCCATTGTGGTTCTCCAAATGACTGTGTGAAACGCCCCCTCATCCGGCCCTTCGGGCCACCTTCTCCCCGGTGGGGAGAAGAGGTCGCCAACGGAGGTGCCTGTCTCTTCTCCCCACCGGGGAGAAGGTGGCCCGAAGGGCCGCATGAGGGGGCCTCTAGCGCTTACGCCGCAGCACTTCCCTGCCCGGCCAATTCCCGGAACCATCCCAACCCAGCTTCCGTACCCGCCTTCGGCTTGTACTCAGCCCCGACCCAGCCGGAATAGCCGATGCGGTCGATGTGCTCGTAGAGGAAGGGATAGTTGATCTCGCCCGTCCCCGGCTCGTGACGGCCGGGATTGTCCGCAAGCTGGATATGCGCGATGCGGCCAAGGTTAGCCTCGATGGTACGGGCGAGATCCCCCTCCATGATCTGCATGTGATAGATGTCGTATTGCAGGAACAGGTTCTTTGAGCCGACACGGTCGATCAGCGCCAGGGCTTGGTCCGAGTAGTTGAGGAAGAAGCCCGGAATATCGCGCGTGTTGATCGGCTCGATCAACAGCCTGATGCCGGCCTGCTCCAGCTTCTCCGCCGCGAAGGCGAGGTTTTCGGCAAAGACATCCTCCAGCACCTTGCGGTCGGCGCCGGCGGGCGCGATGCCGGCCAGGCAATTGACCTGCTGGCAGCCGAGCGCCTGCGCATAGGTGATCGCCTTGGCGATGCCCTGGCGGAATTCCGGCACGCGGTCCGGCAGCACCGCAATGCCACGCTCGCCCTTGCCCCAGTCACCCGCCGGCAGGTTGAACAGCACCTGCGTCAGGCCGTTCTTCTTCAACCGGGCCGCGACGACATCGGGCGCATGGTCATAGGGGCCGATATATTCGACGCCCTTGAAGCCAGCGCGGGCGGCGGCATCGAAACGGTCGAGGAAATCATGCTCGCCAAAGAGCATCGACAGATTGGCTGAAAAACGCGGCATTCTTTTTCTCCTTACTGTTCACCAGCCCAAGGCGTGTCGAGATTCAGGTCAGGCCGAGCCGAAAGCGGTGGCTTGCGAGAACCGGAGCGGAGCGTACTTCAGGTACGTGAGCACCGGAAGCGCAGGAAACTGCCGCTTGCAGGCCGGCCTCACCTGAATATCGGCACGCCTTAGTCCAGCATGACGATCGAAGTCGGCGCATCTTCGTGGCTCTCGGCAAGGTCCTCGAATTCGGTCACCTTGTCGATCTCCGTGCCCATGGAGATGTTGGTGACGCGCTCGAGGATGAATTCGAGCACGACCGGCACCTGATGTTCTTTCATCAGCCGCTGCGCCTCCTTGAAGGCACCCGCGAACTCTTCCGGCTTGCGCACCCTGACCGCCTTGCAGCCCATGGCTTCGGCAACGGCAACGTGGTCGACGCCATAGCCGGCCTCGGGATCGCCTGAGCGGTTGATGTTCTCGAAAGCGAGACTGACCTCGAAATCCATCGAAAAACCGCGCTGCGCCTGGCGGATCAGGCCGAGATAGGCGTTGTTCACCACGACATGCAGATAGGGCAATTTGTGCTGTGCGCCGACCGCCAGTTCCTCGATCATGAACTGGAAATCATAGTCGCCCGACAGCGCCACGATGGTGCGGTCCGGATCGGCGGCGCGAACGCCGAGAGCCGCCGGCAAGGTCCAGCCGAGCGGGCCGGCCTGGCCGCAGTTGATCCAGTTGCGCGGCTTGTAGACATGCAGGAACTGCGCGCCGGCAATCTGCGACAGGCCGATCGTGGTGACATAGGTGACGTCGCGGCCGAACGCCTTGTTCATCTCCTCGTAGACACGCTGCGGCTTCAGCGGCACCTGGTCGAAATGCGTCTTGCGCTTCATGGTCTTCTTGCGGGC
>NZ_RZQG01000885.1:0-2407 GCF_003998635.1 Mesorhizobium sp. M7D.F.Ca.US.004.03.1.1 | reverse complement strand
GTTCTAGGCTCTGCGCTCAATTCGTCAAGACGCGTATGGCCGGATCGACTGGTGCAGCCGAACTGAAAATAGTCAGCGTTTCAGGTGAATGGTGATCCGTCGCTCGATCCATTCAATGCCATGGCGCAATATCTCGACCATCACCAGATAGACGAGGGCGACCCAGATATAGGCCTGAATATCGAACGAGTTGGCGAAGGCGAGCTTTGCATTGCCCATCAGATCGTAGACCGTGATGATGGCGACGATGGCGGACGCCTTGACCATCAGGATCAGTTCGTTGCCATAGGGCCGCAAGGCGACGATCAAGGCCTGCGGCAGGATGATCTTACGCAACGTCTGCAATTTGTGCAGGCCAAGCGAGGCCGCCCCTTCCCATTGTCCTCTTGGCACGCTCTCTATGGCGCCGCGCAGGATCTCCGCCTGGTAGGCGGCGGTGTTGAGCGCAAAGGCAAAGACGCCGCAGTTGAACGCGTCCTTGAAAAAATCCCAGAGACCAACCGACTGGAGTTCGACGCGGAACGAGCCCAATCCGTAGTAGACCAGATAGGTCTGGACCAGCAACGGCGTGCCGCGGAAGAAATAGACATAGCAATAGGCGAGGCCGGACAGGACCCGGTTGCTGGACATACGCCCGTAAGCGACAGGCACCGACAGTATCGCACCCAGCACCATCGATATGGAAACCAGCGCGAGCGTTACCCCAAGCCCTCGCAAATAGGCTGGCGCATATTTGGCGAAGAAGTCGGCATTCCAGGCAAGGACCAGATAGCTGACGATGCCGATGCCGAACAAAATCCACAGGCAGACCAGCGCATAACCGACGATACGCCTGCGCGGCCAGCCGCGTTCCCGTGGCGGGGGCCGTTCGACCATTGTGGCCGTGGCGCTCATCGCTGGGCCTCCCGCCGGCCAAGCGAGCGCAGAATCGCGCTGGTGGCGAAGGACGACACGACGGCCAGGCCAAGAAAGACCAGGGAGGCGACGCCAAAGAACAGGAAAGCGTGCTTGGTGACGCGGGCGGCAATGCTGGCATTGCGCAGCGTTTCAGCGAGGCCGACGACCGACACGAGCGAGGTGTCCTTGAGCAAGCTCAGCCAGCAGTTCTCCAGGCCGGGAAAGGCGATGCGCAGCAGCTGCGGCACGATCACCTTGCGCATGGTCAGCCAGTTGGAAAGACCGATGGCATAGCCGCCCTCATACTGGCCTTTGGGAATGGCACGGAAGGCGGAGAGGAAAACCTCGCTGGCATAGGACGAGAAGATCAGCGCAAGCACGATCATCCCGGCGACGAAGCTGTTGACGTCGATGGTGGCATCCGGCCTGAAATACCGGATGAGATGCTGCAGCAGGATCGGCATGCCGAAGAAGAACAGGAAAAGCGTCACCAGCTCCGGCAGGCCGCGAAAGACCGTGGTGTAGATGTTGGCGGCAAGGCGCAGCGAGGGTTCTTCGGACTGCTTGGCGAGTGCAATGAAAAAGCCGATCGTCAATCCGATGGGCAGCGTGGCAAGCGCAAGCGCGACGGTGATCAGTGCGCCATAGGCGATATCGTCAAGCCAGCCATCGGGTCCCCAACTGAGAAGTGTCCATATGCTCTGGGCTGGCATTGACCGGTCTTATCTCCACGGCGTTCCCGAGACGAATAGAAAGACGGCGGGGAAATTCCCCGCCGTCTTGACCCCTGGTTTATCAGGACTCGGCGCCGAAGACGTCGAACTTGAAGTACTTGTCGTTGATTTCCTTGTATTTTCCATTGGCGCGGATGGCATCGATGGCCGAATTGAGCTTGTTGACCAGATCGGTCTCGCCCTTGCGTACGGCAATGCCGGCGCCCGGCCCGAAAATCTCGACCGGTTGCGGCGACGGCTGGCCGAGAATCTTGCAGCAAGCGCCATCAGGCGAATCCAGCCACTGTTGCAGCACGACGATATCGTCCTCGATGGCGTCGAGACGACCATTGGCAAGATCTGCCTGCTCCTCGGGGCTGCTCGGATAGCCCTTGACGGTGCTGTCGGTGTAGGTCTTCGAAGCATAGTTGAAATGCGTGGTCGTGGTGGCGACACCAATCGACTTGCCGGCGAGATCTTCCTTGGTCACGCCTTTCAGCGTGCTGTCCTTGGGCACGGCGAGCGCCGACGGCGTGTTGTAGTATTTGTTCGAGAAGTCGACCTTCTCCTTGCGCTCGGGCGTGATCGACATCGAAGCGACGATGGCGTCGAACTTGCCGGCCTGGAGAGCTGGAATGATGCCGTCCCAATCCTGAGCGACGAAGGTGCACTTGACCTTCATCTCATCACAAAGCGCCTTGGCGATGTCGATGTCGAAGCCCACGAGCTGGCCGTCGGACGTCAAATTGTTGAATGGCGGGTAGGCGCCTTCGGTGCCGATCCGCAGGGTCTTTTCC
>NZ_RZQG01000884.1:0-2408 GCF_003998635.1 Mesorhizobium sp. M7D.F.Ca.US.004.03.1.1 | reverse complement strand
GGGCTCGATGTCGCGGTCTATGAGTCAGGCAAGTTGGGTGAGAACCAGCGTCGGGTCACCTCCAACTTCGTCATGGCCCAGGGATTTGCCCGGCTTTCGATCGACGACGAGATCGTCATCGAACCCAAAAAGCCGGTGGTCACGTTCGGCGGCGTGGCCGTTGCCATTCCGCCGGGCGCCTTCTTGCAGGCAACCGAGGCTGCAGAACAGGCGATGGCCGATATTGTCGGCGGACATCTGAAGCGTGCCAAGAAGGTGGCGGATCTTTTCGCCGGTTGCGGCAGCTTTGCGTTGCGGCTGGCAATGAAATCGGAGGTCCATGCGGTGGAGGGTGATGCGGCAGCCCTTTCGGCGCTCGACCGGGGATCGCGCTTCGCCACCGGCCTGAAGCGGGTGACGGGCGAACGCCGCGACCTGTTCCGCCGGCCGCTGACGTTCAAGGAATTGAATGCCTTCGATGGCGTGGTGTTCGATCCGCCGCGCGCGGGCGCCGAAGACCAGTCGAAGCAGATCGCCCGCTCGGATGTGCCGTATGTTGCCGCGGTGTCCTGCAATCCGGTGACGCTGGCTCGCGACCTGCGCATCCTCATCGACGGCGGTTACACCTTGAAAAGCGTGACGCCGATCGACCAGTTCCTGTGGTCGCCGCATGTCGAGGCGGTGGCGCTGCTGGAGAAGCCGAAGCGGCGACGGTAGCCGGAGGCTTCGACTCCTACGAGCTTGGTGACAGTCGTTTCGACGTGCCGCCCCGTTGGTTGATCGACACCCACGTGTTTGGGTTCTGCTGCGACTGGCGTTTCAGGAAGTAATAGCCCGTCGCGTTCCAAGGCCTGACCTCATTGACCAGATTGTCCAGGACAAGATCGCCCTTGTCGGTTTTCACCGTCAGAATGGTGTGGCCTTCATTGTCGAGGTCGCGCACCACGGTCATCAGCAGCGCCTGCCGGGGGAATCCCGCTTCCAAAAGAAGCTTGCGCTTGTAGAGCGCGTAGATCTTGCAGTCGCCCATGCCGTCCACGGGGTAATCCCAGTGGTCCGCCATCGTGCCCCAGTGATCGAAATTGCTGACGGGCTTGATGGAGCTGTTCGCCTTCTGATTTATCCGCTTGAGGATGCGCAGATTCTGCGCGGTCAGCTTAACATTCGCGGCCGGCAGAGCGGGCACCTTGCACTCTTTTGGCCGGCGATGGCAGAAATCGATCCAACCGTAGGGGACGCTGGTGCTTCCGCCAACGGCGGCAGAGCGCAACCCATCCACGGAAGATTGCGTCGATCGCGACTTGAACAATGTCGACTGTGCCGCCGCCGGGCTAGCTTGCAGCGATGTCGCACCAATCAACGAAACAAAGCCAAGCAGCAAAGACGAAGTCAGGACGGGGGAATGCCGCATTGCCAAAACCACGATCGCAACGAGGAAGCTGGTGCTGCGTTCGTGCGCAAAAGGCAGCCCAGGCACTTAAACACTTAATAATTTCCTAACGTGGATTGTGTTCACTTCAAGGTACCGACAAGGATTCAGGCTTAAAAGCGCAAGCATGAGCCCATCCCGACAAAATACGCTCCACGACGCGCTCAAACCCTCGTGCCGCCCACCGTCATCTGGTTCATGCGCAAATGCGGCTGGCCGACGCCGACCGGCACGCCCTGTCCGGCCTTGCCGCACATGCCGATGCCGGTGTCGAGCTTCATGTCGTTGCCGATCATCGAAACGCGGTGCATGGCGTCCGGTCCGTTGCCGATCAGCATCGCGCCCTTGATCGGCTGCGTCACCTTGCCGTTCTCGATCATATAGGCCTCGGTGCAGCCGAAGACGAATTTGCCCGAAGTGATGTCGACCTGGCCGCCGCCGAAGGAGACGGCATAGATGCCGTTCTTGACCGAGGCGATGATCTCGTCCGGCTCCATGTCGCCTGATGTCATGTAGGTGTTGGTCATGCGCGGCATCGGCTGATGCGCGTAGCCTTCGCGCCTGCCGTTGCCGGTCGCCTTCATGCCCATCAGCCGGGCGTTCTGCCGATCCTGCATGTAGCCGACCAGCTTGCCGTCCTCGATCAGCACATTGCGGGCCGAAGGCGTGCCTTCGTCGTCGACGGTGAGCGAGCCGCGCCGCTCGGGCATGGTGCCGTCGTCAACGACGGTGACCCCCTTGGCGGCGACCTGCTGGCCCAGCAGGCCGGCGAAGGCCGAAGTCTTCTTGCGGTTGAAATCGCCTTCCAGCCCATGGCCGACGGCCTCGTGCAGCATGACGCCCGGCCAGCCGCTCGATAGCACGATGTCGAAGGTGCCAGCCGGCGCCGGTATCGCCTCCAGATTGACCAGAGCTTGCCGGAGCGCCTCCTTGGCGGCGTGCTTCCAGCTGTCCTCGACCAGGAACTCACCAAACGCCTTGCGGCCACCCATGCCGTAGG
>NZ_RZQG01000883.1:0-2409 GCF_003998635.1 Mesorhizobium sp. M7D.F.Ca.US.004.03.1.1 | reverse complement strand
GACTCCGACATCACCGAGGCCAAGCATGTCGAGGCTGAGTTGCTGGCGGCCAACGAGAAGCTGAACCTGCTGGCCAACCGTGACGGCCTGACCGAACTGCTGACGCGCCGGGCCTTCGATGAAGCGCTGGCGCTCGAATATGCGCGCGGCAAGCGGAGCATGGCGCCGCTGAGCCTGCTCATCATCGACGTCGACTGGTTCAAGCGATTCAACGATCATTACGGCCATCCGGCTGGTGACGAATGCCTGCGCGCCGTCAGCGGCTGCATCAAGGCAACGGCCCGGCGGGCGGCCGATGCGGCCGCCCGCTACGGGGGCGAAGAGTTCGCCCTCATCCTTCCTGAAACCGATGCGCGCGGCGCATTCGTGATCGCCGAAAATCTCAGAAAAGGCGTGCGCGACCTCAGGCTCGCACACGCCGGCAGCGAAAAGGGCATCGTCACCATCAGTGTCGGGGTGGGGACCTTCGATCCGGGCGGCGCCTCGATCGAGATCGCCGATCTGCTCAGGCGTGCCGACGAGGCCCTCTATGGCGCCAAGGTGGCGGGGCGGGACCGGGTCCACGGCTGGCGCCCGCATGTCAGCGAGCCGCACGCGACAGGCGCACGACGCCGGTCGTAAGCAGGGGCGGGGGCAGCGTCCGGTAGGGACGCCCATGCCCGCAATTCAAAAATCCGACAATTCCGATAATTTGCCCGGCAGCTCTGTTATATCGATGTTGCACAAATGGTTGACCCTGGGTTAGCATCTCCGGGCAGGCGTCGGTGGGAGGCTCTTTTAACAGCGGCGGCCAGCTGGAGCGGCATGCGTTTTCGGGCGCAGGGAGGATGCTCCAACACTTTGAACCGACGCATGATCCTTCCTGAAACCGATCCCGGTTTTCGGGATCGTGCGTTCTTGTGGAGGAGGATCCCATGAACAGACGCGAATTCCTGCTGTCGTCCGCGGCCTTTGGCGCCATGATGCTTGCCGCACCTTCGGTGTTTGCGCAGGACAAGCTCACCATCCTGGGCTCGGTGCCCAATCTCGGCTTTCCGTTCTTCGTGCACATGCTGAACGAGATCAAGGCCGAGGCCGCCGCGCAAGGCGTCAATTTGACCGAGAGCGACGGCCAGAACTCGGCCACCAAGCAGACCGCCGACATCGAGGCGGCCCTGGTGCAGAAGGTCAACGCCATCGTCATCTCGCCGCTCGACGTCAACGCGCTGGCGCCGGCCATCGAGGAAGCGGTCAAGGCCGGCGTTCCCGTGGTGACGATCGACCGCCGCGTCGACGGTGTCGAGGGCATCCTGGCCCATGTCGGCGCCGACAACGTCAAGGGCGGCGAGGCGGAAGCCAACGCCATGGTGGCGGCATTCCCCAACGGCGCCAAGATCTTCCATCTGCAGGGCCAGCCAGGTGCCGGTCCGGCGATCGACCGCAACAAGGGCGTCCACAACGTGCTCGATCCCCTGAAGGACAAGTACCAGATCGTCTTCGAGCAGACCGCCAACTTCGCCCGCGCCGAGGCGCTGTCGGTGACAGAGGCCGGCCTTGCCGCCAACGGCAAGCCGGACGCCATCGTCTGCGCCAATGACGACATGGCGCTGGGCGCCATGGAGGCCTGCGCGGCGCGCAACTTCACCGACGTCAAGATCTACGGCTTCGATGCGCTGCCGGAAGCGCTGGTCGCGGTGCGCGACGGCAAGCTTGCCGGCACCGTCGAGCAATTCCCCGGCGAACAGTCGCGCACGGCGGTGCGCATCGCGGTGGCCTTTGCCAAGGACAAGACCGAGCCGAAGGAGAAGCTGGTGCTGCTGACGCCGATTGTGATTGGCAAGGACAATTTGGACAAGGCGGAGCGGATTGGCGAGACGAAGTAGGGGGTGAGAGCCGGGCGCATGACGGGTGGAGGTCGCGTTCTGTCGCGCCCCCCTCTGTCCTGCCGGCAAAACTGCCAATCTCCCCCCTCTCGTGGGGGAGATGTCCGGCAGGACGGCGGGGGGCGCTGTCCCGCATCCTGCTGAAATCCGGGAGCAACCCTTGCCAGCTGAAGCCGCATCGCCCAAACCCGTCCTGCTTGCCGTCGAGGGCATCACCAAGCATTTTTCCGGCGTGACCGCGCTCAGCGATGTCTCGCTCGACATCCGCCCCGGCGAAATCCTTGGCCTGCTGGGCGAGAACGGCGCCGGCAAGTCGACGCTGTTGAAGATCCTGTCGGGCGTGATGCCGCCCTCCAGCGGCCACATCATTTTCGACGGCGCCGACTATCACCCGTCCAGCCCGCAGGACGCCAAGCGGCTCGGCATCGTGACCATCTATCAGGAGCTGAGCCTGATCCCGACGCTGACGGTGGCGGAGAACATTTTTATCGGCCGTGCGCCGGTGGGGCCGCTCGGGCTGGTCAGCTGGAGGCGCATGGAGCAAGAG